>DSBX01000033.1 GCA_011049385.1 Caldifarciminota bacterium
GGCCCGACCGAAGAGGTTGAGGATGACGAGGTCCACCGCCGGCGCGAAGGTGAACCGACAGGGCGAGAAGAACTCTTCGTGCGCGAAGCCGGGCAGGTCCGCGCCGCCGGAGCGAAAGTAGGCGGCCCGGACCGAGTCGCCGAACACCATCCCGACCGACCAGTTCTCCCGGAACACCAGCCGCGGGCCGAGCGGGGTCGCCCGGTTCCAGGCAACCTCGGCCCGGACGAGGTCGCCCGCCGCGCCGAGGAGTGCGAGCGCACTGCGCAGTTCGATTTCGAGCGCCGCGCCGGTGCGGGGAAGGTAGAGGTCGTCGCCGGTGTTGACTTCGAGGCGGGCGGTCGGGCCGACAATCAGTTCCTTGCGCGGCATCCCGCGCAGGGCCGGCGGCAGGAGCTCCGGCATCGAGTAGCGGACCAGCCGACGGTCGAGGCCGATGGTGAAGAAGACACTGCGGCCGAGACCGTAGCCGAACGCGGCGCCGAGTTCTTCCACGGTCTCACCGTAGTCCACCTGCAGTCGCCCCTTCTCGTAGTAGGACCGGCGGGTAGCGCTCCACGCGCCCTCGAACCGGTAGCCGAAGGGCAGCATCAGCAGGCGCGCGCCGCTGAGCCCGGCCCGAAACTCGGTCGGCAGACCGAGCTGGACCGCGGCCCGGATACTGGCCCCGGTGCCGGCCAGGTTGCCCTGCCCGACCTCGACCCCGAGCCCGACCTGGTTCGCGTTGTCGTAGCGCAGACCGAAGAGGTAGAAGCCGTAGGGCCGTTCCTCAAGCAGGATGGTGACGTCCACCGAGTCGCCCGGCCCGAATTCGAGCCGGTAGTTGACATCGTCGAAGAGCCCGGTGTTGAATACCCGAGTGAGGTCTTCGCGCAGGCGGCGGAAGACGAGATACCGGCCCGGCCGGGTCCGAACCAGCGACTCGAGCGTCGCCCGCATCGTGATATTGAGCCCTTGAAGCGTGACCTTGCGGACGACGGGCAGGGAACGGGTCGGCACCGCACGCCGGTAGCGGGCGGTTTCCCGCCCGGCGATGAGCGTGCGCAGTTGCGGCAGGGCCGCCTCCGCCGCCCGCTCGCCCGCGGCGATGAGCTCCTCGGCCCGGGCGAAGTCGGAGTGGGCGAAGGGCGTGACGTCGGGTTCGATGAGGATGTCGGCCATCGCTTCCTGCCGGGCGAGGTCCTCGACGCCGACGATGTCCATACTCCGGGAGACGATATCAATGAGCGTGTAGCCGCGTTCCTGCCCGCGCTTCATCGTCTTGCTGGCGATGACCACATCGAGGTCGAACTCGAGCAGGGGGTCAACCGGCAGGTACTGCTGGACTCCGCCGTCCACCAGTTCCATCCCGTCTTCGAGCACCGGCGAGAAGACGCCGGGAATGGCGATGCTGGCCCGGATTGCCCGGCTCAGCCGGCCGTCGCGCATCACCACCAGCCGGCCCGAAACGAGGTCCACCGCCACCGCCCGGTAGGGTATCGGCAGGCTGTCGAAGTCGTAACCGGCGTTGTGTTCGAGTTCGGCGAGCAGGTCCATCAGCAGGAAGTCCACGTTCTGCAGGGGGACGATGCCGCTGGGCAGGGACGGAAGCAGGTTGCGGTGCCGGAGCCGGGCCGCGTAGCGTTCTTCCTGCCGGCGCTCGGCAAGGTAGCGCGCGCCGAATGGTACGCTGGCGCTGAAGAGCACGTCCCACCGGACGTTAACCGCCAGACTCTCGATCGCCGCCGCCCGCAGGCCCGCCGCGTAGAGCCCGCCGACCATCGCGCCCATACTGTTGCCGGAAACCGCGACCACGTCAATCCCCTCACGCTCCAGCACCTTGAGCACGCCGATGTGGGCGGTGCCGAGCGCGGCTCCACCCGAAAGCGCAAGCCCGATGCGCAGGGGCCGCGCCGGGAGCAGGGCCGCCAGCACCAGGACCAGGAGTATCGCTCTGAGCATCGCCTGATTGTAAGGATATTGGGGCGTGTGTAAACCGGGCTTCCCGTTCCGCCCGCGGCCGCTATAATCTGCCGTGCTCTGCGACGCCTGCCCGCTTGAATGCCGCGCCGACCGGGCGCTCGGCCCGGGCACCTGCGGCGCGGGTGACCGCTTCGAGGTCTCCACCATCCAGCTACACCATTGGGAGGAGCCGCCGGTTTCCGGCACCCGCGGCTCGGGCACGGTCTTCTTCTCGCACTGCAACCTGTCCTGCCGGTTCTGCCAGAACTACACGATTTCCCAGCTCGGCACCGGCCGCCCGATGAGCGCGGCCGAACTGGAGGCCGCGATTCTCGACCTCGTCGCCGCCGGCGCGCACAACGTCAACCTCGTCACCCCGACCCAGTACACCGA
>DSBX01000034.1 GCA_011049385.1 Caldifarciminota bacterium
AGCCGAATGAGGTGATCGTCTCAATGTCCCGCGCCGACACCCCTGAGGGCGAACTCTACCTGCTGGACAAGGACAACAACCTTGCCCGCCTGACGTACAACTCCCGCCACGAGAACAACCCGGCAGTCTCGCCGGACGGGCGGTACGTGGCGTTCAACGCCGGCGACGAGCACGAAATGCTGACCTGGGAGATATACCTGCTCGAACTGTCAACCGGCGTCGAAACCAGGCTGACCGACAACAATGTCATTGATGCCCACCCGGACTGGCACCCGCACGAAGCGAAGTTGGTCTTCTCCTCGTGGCGGGACGCGGCAGGCAACCCATCGCCGACCGCCGACATCCACGTGATGAATCCGGACGGTACCGGCCAGCGGGCGGTCTCGCCGTCCACGTGGGAGGACAACGACGCGGAATGGTCGCCGGACGGCGGGACCATCGTGTTCAAATCCACCCGCAACACGCAGATGCCCGCCCGGGAGGAGATATTCCTGATGAACGCGGACGGGACAGGTGTCCGCCGCCTGACCACGACTACCGGTTGGCAGTCCGACCACGACCCCAGTTGGCATCCGGACGGGCACGCGGTGACCTTCAACCGCTACGAGGGTGCGCGCCCGTGGACCGACATGACCAATCCCGACACTCTGCCGCTGCGCTGGCGCGAACTGGTGCCCTGGAACGTTCACGCGGTCGACCTCACCGGGAACGTTTCCCGGCTTACCGACCACGCCGAGATGATCGGCCTGCCCACCTGGAACGCCGATGGTTCGGCCTTACTGTTCCTGCGGCTCGACCTGATAGTCAGCGAGAGCATCCTGGTCGGCGCTCACCACCGGCTGATGCTTCTCGACCCGGATGGCGGTACGCGCCAGTTGATCCCGGATGACCGCCACACCCCGACGCTCGAGTACTACGGCTGGTGAGACAGCAGACGCACGGCTTGCGCCCCTCCCCGGTCCCTGGCCCCGAGCCCGGACTGACGAACGATGACTGTAACTGCCCGGCACGCCCGGCCCGCCACCGGGCCGCGCTCGTGCTTTCTGCAATCACCGTCGGCTACAACGTCATCGAAGGCGTGGTCTCGCTCGTCTTCGGCGGGCTTGCGGGCTCGGCCGCGCTCATCGGCTTCGGGCTCGACAGCTTCATGGAATCGCTCTCCGGCGGGATCATGCTCTGGCGGTTCGGGCGGCGCTGGGACACGCCTGAAGCGGAACTGCGCGCCGAGCGCCGGGCCACGACCGCGGTCGGCATCACCTTCTTCGTGTTCGCCGCCTACGTGTTGTATGAGTCGGTCGATAAGCTCGTCATGCGTGAGACACCGGACCCGAGCCTGCCCGGCATCGTCATCGCGCTGCTGTCGGTCATCACGATGCCGACGCTCTTCCTGCTCAAGCGCCGGGTCGCCCGGCGCATCGGCTCGCGCAGTCTCGCCGCGGACGCGAAGCAGACCCTGGCCTGCTTCTTCCTCTCGGTCGCACTGCTGGTCGGGCTGGGGCTCAACTACTTCTTCGGCATCTGGCTTGCCGACCCGTTCGTCGGCCTGCTGATCGTCGGCTACCTCGGGCGCGAGGGCGTGCTGACGCTCCGCGACCGCAAGTTCTGTTCCTGCTGAGGCGCCCGGCACAACCGGGCGATGACCAGGCTCAGGAGCAGGCAGAGCTCGAGGTGATACGGCAGCCATACCGGCAGTCCCAACAGCCCGGTCCCGGCCTGCGGCCAGGCCCAGAAGTCGAGCGCGGCGAGGAAGATGAGCGCGAACGCCAGCGCGCGCAACATCCCGGTCCGGGTCGGCGGCCCGGCCCACGGCTCCAGTTCCCGGGCCGGGAAGAGCAGGCTCCCGGCGATGAGCACCGCCGCGCTCGCCAGCACGACCGGCACCACCGGCAGGAAGCCGTACGAAGGCAACAGCTTGAAATGGTAGAGAGCGACCAGCGCCTGGCCGGTGATGATTGAGGCCAACCCGGCCCACGGGTTGGCCCCGCGCCAGTAGGCGGCGGCGATGGTCACCGGGAACAGCACCGCGAGACCGGTGAAGGCCTGGGTGGCGATGGCCAGCATCGTGCCGGCCGGGCGGATTGCCAGCGCCAGCCCGACCGCGGCGAGCAGGATGATGCTCGTCCGCCGGCCCGGGAAGCGGAACCGCTCCCGTTTGAACACCCGGGGCAGGTCGCGGACGACCATCGCGCTCATCACCAGCAGTTGCGAATCCATCGTGGACATCAGCGCGGCCACGCCCGCGGCCAGCACCGCGGCCGCGGCCCAGCCGGGCAGGCCCCGAACCGCGACCAGCGCCAGCACGCCGTCCGCCACCGGGCCCTCAAGCCCGGGC
>DSBX01000298.1 GCA_011049385.1 Caldifarciminota bacterium
ATTCGGATGTGACTTAAGCGGCTCTTACCAATGTGGTTATGGCGTTTGGCCGGGGATATGCCGTCATAGCAATCACTATGATTGCCCTCGCCGAAATTCGAGCCGGGAAGGGGTGGTTTTCTGACGCCTGACCGTAGCGGCCGACCGGTTATTCCGGCGAGCCGCCCGGAATGCGGAAGGGGGGTGAGTTCCCACAGCAGGAGATGAAGCCGGGTGCCTGGGCCGAGGTTGAGTGAAGTGGTCTGAGGGCGAGGACGACCGGTGCCGGTGCGCTCTAGCGCAGGGTGCGGGAGATGAACTCTTCGACTTCGGGGACGCCGCCCTGGTAGACGAGGTAGCCGTTGGGCGGTTCGCGGTCGGTGATTTCGCCGGCAATCGGGTTGAGCATCAACTCGCGGACCTCTCCCGGCTCCGTGGTCTGGCCCAGCACCCAGCAGAGCTTCATGTAGGCGACTTCGGGGAGCATGTTCTCGGCCTCGACCACGCCGAGCTTGATCATATCCCGGCCGGTTTCGTACACCCGCATGTGGACGTAGCCCCAGAGCGTCTGGACGGTCATATACACCGCCACGCCCGCGTCCCGGCATTTCGCCAGCGCCGGGTAGAGCGGTTTGTTGACGTGGCCGAGTCCGGTCCCGGCGATGACGATGCCCTTGTAGCCGTTGTCCACCAGCGCTTCGATGATGTCCGGCTTCATGTTCGGGTAGTAGTAGACGATCGAGACTTTCTCCTCGAACGCGGTGTTGAGCTTGAGCCGGGTGTCGTCGCGCCGGCGGTTGTAGTCGTCGCGCAGGTGATGGAACCCGTTCTCCTGCGAAACCATCGCCAGCGGGATGTCGCCGATGGTGCGGAAGGTCGAGCGGTAGCTCGAGTGCATCTTGCGTACCCGGGTGCCGCGGTGGAGCAGGGCGTACTGGTCCGAGGTCGGGCCGAACATGCAGACCATCACCTCGGCGATGTCGCACTCGGCCGCGGTCTTGACCGCGTTGCGGAGATTGAGGGCCGCGTCCGAGGAGGGCCGGTCGCTCGAGCGCTGGGAGCCGACCAGCACGACCGGCACCGGCAGGTCCTGGAGCATGAACGAGAGAATGCTGGCGGTGTGGTGGAGCGTGTCGGTGCCGTGGCCGATGACGATGCCTTTGACGCCCTTCTCGATTTCGGCGGCGACCGCCTTCGCGGTGACGACGTACTGCTCCGGGCCCATATTCTCGCTGAAGACGCCGAACAGCTTCTCGGTCTTGAGGTTACAGATGTCGGCCAGCTCCGGCACCGCGCCGTAGAGCTCGCCGGGCGTGAACGCCGGGATGACCGCGCCGGTGCGGTAGTCGAGCCTTGAGGCGATGGTGCCGCCGGTGCCGAAGAGCGAGACGTCGGGGCGGGACGGGTCGGTCGGGAACTCGCTTTCGGGAATCTTGTAGATGGCTTCCTTGTGGCCGACCTGGCGTGCCTCGGTGACCGAGTCGGCCCGGACCCCGACGTTGTAGCCGGACTTGAGCTTGAGGACGATGTGGAACTCATCCTCGGTCTCGCTCCGGGGCAGGACTATGCCCTCGAAGGTGCCGTGGGTGGTCTTGAGCACGACGTCGGCCCAGACCGAGATGCCCAGCTCCTTGAGCCGGGAAAGCGCCGGGTCGCGGTAGCCCTTGAAGCTGAGGCCGGTCACCGTTCGCTCCGGTGCGGGCACGGGACACTGAACATCGCCGGAGAGAGTAGCCGAAAGCGGCGCACGGTCAAGAGAACCGGCCCGCAGTTGACAAGCCGGGCCGGCGGAAGCACGATTGTGCGTATCAAGATGACATCGCACCGGCCGGTCCTGCTCGTGACGCTGGCGCTCTGGGCTTCGGTTGCGTCCGCGTTCGGGCTGAGCGGCGAGGCGCAGGGCTGGCTGGCCGGGGCCGGCAACCCGGGCCGGTACGGTCAGGCCGGGCTCCAGTACCGGCCGGGCCTGTCGTTCGATATCGTCCCGCGCCGCCTCGATGTCGAACTCGCGGCGACCGGCCGCGCCGGGCTTGAGGCGTGGGGAGCGGACAGCCTGGCCGGCGAGGCGGTCGTCCGGCCCTACCGGGCCTGGCTCCGGCTCCGCGGCGCGCGTTACGAGGCCCGGGCCGGCCTGCAGAAGCTGGCCTTCGGGCCGGGGGTGTTGCTTCGGCCCCTGCAGTGGTTCGACGCCATTGACCCGCGCGACCCGACCGGCACGACCGGCGGGGTCTGGGGCCTGCTCGGCCGGTGCTGGTTTCCGGGCAACGCGACCGCCTGGGCGTGGGGACTCATCGGCAACAGCGGGCGGCGGCAGTGGGAGGTGTTCGAGAGCGCGCGCCTACGG
>DSBX01000069.1 GCA_011049385.1 Caldifarciminota bacterium
CCAGTTCCGCCACTTCGGCTCCTCACGTCGCCTCGTGTCGGGCTGGTGCAAGGAGTTCCAATCAACTCCCCACCAGAGCCGCCACTTCGGCTCCTCTCGTCCCAGCAGAACGACCGAGAGGACGCGGGACGATTGTAGGGCATCTGCGTGTCCGGTCAAGAGTTCCGTTGACAGCGGCGGGCTGCGGGCTATCCTGCCTTATGATGAGATTGGCATTTCTGGTTTCCCTTGCCGCGGCCCTGGCCGGTTGTCCGGGTCGGGCCGGGTCCGAGGCCATTGGGCCGGACCGGAGCGGTGAGGCCTGGCTGGTGACCGAGCTGGCCGGGCGGCATATCGGCCATTCGGTGACCCGGATGGAGCGTTTCGATGAGGGCTGGCGTTTCGAGAACACGATGCATATGGACCTGGCGATGATGGGTGTCGACCAGCAGGTGCGCGTGCATTCGGTGGCGACCGCGTCGCCGGACCTGCGGCTGGAGTCGGTGACTTTCCATTACGAGGGACAGGGTCGGGTGATGGACGCGGTGGCGGTGGTACAGGAGAACAACCTCATCATCAAGGCGGCCGGGGACCAGTCCCGGGCCCGCCCCCTGGACGAGCCGCTCTATCCGACCGAGGCGCTGGGCCGGCTGGCGCTCCGGGCCGAGGCGGCCGGGAAGGAGCGCTTCGAGGTGCCGGTGTTCGATGTTTCGACGATGTCGGTGGACCGGGTCCGGGTGAAGCTGGAGGGCTGGGAGCCGGTTCGCGCCGGTGATGCCACTTTCCACGCGCTCCGGGTCCGGGTGACGAGTTCGCTGTTCGCGGTCACGGGCTGGTATGACAGTCTCGGGCTGACGGTGGTCGAGGAGGCGCCGCCCGGCATCCGTTCGTTCCGGGCGACACCGGCCGAGGCGGTGGCGGGCGTGGGCGGGAAGGCGGGCGTTGACCTCCTGCAGATGTTCCGGGTTGAGGTGGACACGACGGTCGAATCGCCGGACCGGGTGCGGCGGGTGAGGCTGAAGCTGTCCGGGGTCGGCGCAGACGAACTGCCCCGGGACATCGGCGAGGTGACCGAGCTTGAGCCGGAAAGGCATAGCCTGTGCTCCTGCAAACTGCTGGTGCTGGAAATATCCACCGAGCCGCCTGCGGGGACGCTCAGCCTGCCGGTGGCGGGCCAGGATTCGTTCCTGCTCGCCTCGGTGACAATCCAGTGCGACGCGCCCGAAATCCGCGACCGGGCCGCGGCCGTGCTCGCGAAGGAGCGTGATGCGGTGCAGGCGGCCCGGATGCTGGTGCACTGGGTCTACGAGAACGTGGAGAAGGTTCCGACCGCGTCATTCCCGACCGCGCTTGACGTCCTGCGCAACCCCCAGGGCGACTGTAACGAGCACGCGGTGCTGTACGCCGGGCTGGCCCGGGCCGCAGGACTGCCCGCCCGGGTGGCGGTCGGGCTGGCCTATATGGACCGGGCGTTCTACTACCACGCCTGGAACGAGGTCTGGCTCGGCCGCTGGGTGCCGGTTGACCCGACCTTCAATGAGTTTCCGGCCAGCGCCCTGCACTTGAAGCTGGCCGAGGGCGACCTGCGCGAGCAGGCACGCATCCTGCCGCTGGTGGGCAGAATCGGAATCCGGATACTGGAGCTGGATTACTGATTCAGCCGGTAAGTTCCCGGTAGAGCGCGAGGTATTCGTTCGCCCGCGCAATCCACGAGAAGTCGGTCGCCATTCCCTGCTTTCGCACCGCCCGCATTTCGTCGGGCCGGGCGTGGAGCGCGAGGGCCCGGTCCAGGGCCGCGGCGAAGCCGGCCGCGTCCTTGCGGGCGAAGAGGAAGCCGTTGCCGCCCGGGGTGCCGACTTCAAAGACGGTGTCGGCGAGGCCGCCGGTGCGGGCGGCGACCGGCAGGGTGCCGTAGCGGAGGGCGATCATCTGCCCGAGGCCGCAGGGTTCGTATTCCGAGGGCATCAGGAAGAAGTCCGACCCGGCGTAGATGCGGTGGGCGAGCGCCTCGTCGAAACCTATCTGCGCCACGACCGAGCCGGGGTAACGGTCGGCCAGGTCCCGAAGCGCTTCGTGGTACTCGAGCTGGCCGGTGCCCAGCACGCATACCCGGGCCCCGAGCGAGACGAGCCGGGGTATCTCGGCGACGACGAGGTTGACGCCCTTCTGGCCGGCGAGGCGCGAGACCATTCCGAAGAGCGGGCCGTCGGCCGCTAAGTTCAGCTCGCGGGAGAGCGCCTGCCGGTTGGCGGCCTTGCCTTCGGGCCGGTCGAGGGAGAAGGGCGCGGCAAGGTGCGGGTC
>DSBX01000286.1 GCA_011049385.1 Caldifarciminota bacterium
CGACCACACCCGAGTCCACCGCGCCCGCGGGCGCGAGAATCGCGACCGGCGCAACGCTGAACGGGTTGACCGAAGGCAACTGGCCCCAGGTCATCCCGAGCGAGAGCTTCTGCAGGGTGTTGCTAGCGTCGTTCATCATGCAGAAGGCGTAGACCGTGTCGGTCGGGTTGATGTTCTGGGGCACCCACATCGCCCAGTCCGCCGGCCCGTAGACGGTAGACGACGCCTGCTGGAGCAGGTACCCGGTCGTGTCCCGCTTGCGATGGACATTGGCGTTCCAGCCGGTGGTCAGGATGTAGAGCGAGTCGTACGGCACCAGCGCGCAACCGCGCTCCGAGGTCTGGTCGCCCTCCGCCACCCGGCCGAGATAGCTCTTGGTGTAGGGGTCGAACATCGCGACGTAGTTGTTCGGGCTGGGCGAGGAAGCGACCGGCGCCACCGCGAAGAAACCCCGGTCAATCCACTTCTCCATCCCCGCGGCCCAGAGCAGAGACAGGTCGTCGGTGATGTACCAGGAATCCCCGGTCCAGGTTCCCGAAGGGGTCATCTTCAGGAAGTAACACCCGGCATACACACTGCCGTCGAGGATGTTCGAAATCCAGAAGCAACTGGAATCATCATCCCAGGCCAGTCCCCAGGGGATGTCCGTGGTCGGAGAACCCAGGTTCGGGAAAGTCCAGTTTTCGTCCTGGATGGTGCCGACCGGGTCGGCCGGGTCCAGGCTCCACATTCTCGGCGGCCCGGCGTAGCCCTGGTCCATCAGGTAGAACCGGCCCTGGTCTCTGCGCCAGGTTATGCCGGACCCGGCGTAGGTGCCGGACATCGTCAGGTTCCACTGCTGGACCACCGTCCCGAAGGGCGGCTGGTCCGTCTCCGGCGTGACCGGAACCTCGACCGCGAGGAGCGCGTTCGGGTCCGCCGGGATTCTTGGAGCGTCTGGTCTGCTGACCGTCAGCACGTGGTCCGCACCGAGCGCGACCACGACCAACGGCAGGAGTACCAGCATCAGCTTTCTGAGCATCTATGCCTCCTTGCTGTCCCTTGTGACAGCAACTGCTGCTTCTTGCTTGAAGAGCGTCTGGGTGAACTCAACGAGCGCCTGCCCTCCGCTCTTTGAGGGGGACGCTTCGTAAATGCGTTTTGGCGGTCACAGCGTAACCCTTACCGCGACCACCGCCATTCTAACCCCCGACCCCGGCAAGTCAAGTAGATTCCCGCCCTGCCGCCCGGCCGGGCTCAGTCGAGCAGGACGACCCGGGCGACCGGCCGGGCCGGTCTCCCGGCGGTGATGAAGTAACTCCCGGCCCCGGTCCCGGCGGTCCGCCACTCCGTGCCGGCGAAGCGGGCGACAAGCCGGCCGGCCGGGTCGTGCACCGAAAGCGGCCCGCGCACGCCTGCCCGGTCCAGTCTCAGCCTGCTCCCGACACGGGCGACAACGGTGAAGAACCGCGCCGGCTCCGGCCCGGCCACCGGCTCCCCGGCCAGGCCGGTCGTCTCGCGGATTATCGTCACCGAGTTGCCGAAGAAGTTGGCGACGTAGATGCGCTTGGCCGCCGGGTTCCAGGCCAGCGCCACCGGCAGACTGCCGGGGTCGAAATCGGTGATGACCGTATCCCCGGCGGTACAGAGCACCTTGACCTGGTTCGAGCCTTCGGCGCAGACCCAGAGCCTGGCGTTGGCCGAGTCCACGACCATCGCGCCGGGCCGGTAGCCGACCGGGATGGTCGCGGTCACCCGCCGGCCCGCCACCTCGACCTTGCTCAGCGTGCCCGCGGTCGCGTTGCTGACATACAGGTACTGCCCGTTCGGGCCGGCCGCCAGTTCGACCGGGCCGCTTCCGACCCGGACCGTCGCCGCCACCGCCAGCGTCGAGCAGTTGATGACGGTCAGGTCGTTACTGCCGTTGTTGACCACCCAGAGGTTGTTGGCGGCCGCATCCCACCACCAGGCCGACGGCAGGACCCCGACCCGGACGATGCCGAGCAGGCCGTGGTTGCGGCCGTGATAGACGTGCAGGTCGTTGGAGCCTTCATTGATGACGAACGCGCGGTTGTTGACCGGGTTCCAGAACACGCCCACAGGCCAGGAACCGACCGGGAGCGCGGCCATCTCCTCGAAGCTGGTGCCGTCCAGCACCGAGAGGGTGTTCTCGGCGCGGCTGACGACGTAAAGTCTGCCTTCCTGCGCGTTATGGCCGAGGGCGGCCGGTTCGCCGCGCACCGCCACCGTCCGGCTGACCGCGCGCTCGGCGATGTCCACCACCGACAGCGATGC
>DSBX01000032.1 GCA_011049385.1 Caldifarciminota bacterium
CGTTCTTCCCGGGCGACCGCCGCCCGGTTGCCGGTGGCGAGGATGAAGCCGAGCAGGACTATGCCCACCACGCCGCCGCCGATGATGTAGATGAGCGGGTTGATGCCGCCCTCGCCGGAGCCCCGGCCGGTGACCGGCTGGCCGCAGGCGTAGCATTTCTCCTGGCCCTTACGGTAAATCTCTCCACAGTGCGGGCATCTGGGCATCGTCTACCTCCTTACCGGTGTGGGAGTGACATTCCTGTCACGATTGGCTCCCGGCGCAGAGTGCCGGGCTCAGGTCAAGCTCAAAGACCGCGACCGGCTGGGCGAGGCCGAAGTGTTCGAGCACCTGCGGGTGGATTTCGCCGAGCCGGCCGGCCGCCACCGCCTCGTCGCCGCGCCGGATGAGGATGCGCGCACAGCGGCCGGGGATGAAGGCCGGGTGGTCATCGGCCGTGAACTCGGGCTCGACACCCAGTTCGCGGGCGAGGGTTTCGGCGGCCCGGCGCGCGTCCGAGAACCCGGCCTCCGGGCCGGTCAGCCCGGCCGCGACCCGGCGGCTGGTTCGCACGCCGGTTTCCCGCGTTTCGTCGAGCGCGAAGACGTCGCCCGCCTCGAAGATGCTCTGCGGCATCTCGCGGGTCGTGTTGACGCGGAAGGTGCCGAGCAGGCCGCTCAGGAGCTGTTCCCGGGCCATCGTCTGCTCGACGCTGATGGGGTTCTCCAGCCGGACCCGGTGTTCCGGCACCGGCAGGCCGAGCAGTTCGAACTGCTCGCGCTCGCTGGTCAGCGCCAGCGTCATCGTTTCGAGGAAGCCGAGCCCGGTCATCACCCGGCGCGCGGTCGTCGAGAGCTCCTCGATGGGCCGGGGAGAGCCGACCGTCATTGTCGGCACCAGCCGGCGCGGGATGTTGCCGAAGCCGTGGCCGATGGCAACGTCCTCGACGATGTCGCGCTCGTGCATGATGTCGGCGCGGTAGGCGGGGACCTCGACGCGCAGGCGGCCGTTCGCGGGCGCGGAGCCGTAGCGCATCCGGCCGAGCACCCCGGTGACGTCGGGAACCGGGACGCCGATGAGCTTTTCGGCCGCGGCCGGGTCCATCGTCACCGGCCGCGGGGCGAGGTCCGGGGTCTTCTCCTCCGCGCCGTCCGGCGCGACGATGGTGACGGATGCGACTTCCGCGCCGAGGTCGGCCAGGCTCGTGGCGATGACCGCGAGCGTGCAGACGACCGCGTGGCGGTCCGGGCCGGTGACGTCCACGAACAGGTTGCGGGTCCGGGCGGTGACCCTTGTCTCCTCGCTGTTGATGACCGGCGGCAGGGAGAGCACGCGGCCCTTGGCGTCCGACAACAGCGGGAAGGCGGGCAGGCCGGCGAGCAGGTGTCGGTAGGCGACGCCCTTGGAGTGACGCTCTAGAATCTCGGCCGGGGTGGCCGGCTCCATCCCTTCGGGCATCCCGGCCAGCGGTACGAAGCGCACCCCGTCCGGCCGGACCGGTCCGTAGTCGAAGTCGGGCGTGACCGCGTCCAGGTCGTAGACGCCGATCGAAGCCCGGCGCCGGTCCCGGCCCAGCGCCCAGTGCAGGTTCTCCTGCATCCGCATCAGCATCTTCAGCGTCTCGTCGTCCAGCGTCAGTCCGCGCGCGACGCAGGCGACGAGGTGGGGCCGGATGGCCTCAAGCCCGGGCTGTACCCGGACACAGAGCCCGGAGTCTGGGACGTCGAAACGGGCCAGGCCGGTTTCGATGCCGAGGAAGCCGCGCAGGGCGCGGGCGAGGCCGGCCGCGTCGAACAGGTCGGGCCGGACCGGCAGGAGGCTGATGCGCACGACCTCGGCACCGCCGGCGGGCTCGATGGCGCGGTCCGCGCAGGCGGCGCAGGCGCCGTTGAAATCCTCGTGCTCGAGCACCTCGGTGACGTGGCCGCACCGGCCGCACCGGTAGAACGTGACGGTGGCGTGGCCCTCGACGTCGTTGCCGAGCTGTTCGAGCGCGGCGACGAGTTCGTCGCGGGGCAGGTCGCGGCCGACGAGCCGGTTCAGGGTCCGAGTCGAGATGTTGACCAGCGGCATCAGCGTCCCAGCCTCGCGTGGCGGAGCCAGTCAATGTCCGCCAGGTAGAGCTTGCGGATGTCGTCGAGCCCGAAGCGGAGCATCGCAATCCGTTCGACCCCGCCGCCCCAGGCCAGCACCGGCGTCCGACAGCCGAGCGGTTCGGTGACCTCGGGCCGGAAGATGCCCGCGCCGCACATCTCGACCCAGCCGAGGTCGCCCATCTTCGCGA
>DSBX01000235.1 GCA_011049385.1 Caldifarciminota bacterium
ACCAGGCGGACCGCCATCCGGGCGCCGAACCGGCCGAGCCGGGTCGGCACGCCGAGCAGCCCGAGTTCGGACGCGAACCGCTCGTAAAGCTCGCGTGCCCTGGCCGGTTCGGCCGCGCCGGTGAACGAGGGCCTCAGGCCCCGGCTGGTGTCGGCGTAGAGCGTGAACTGCGATACGACCAGCGCCTCTCCGCCGGTGTCGGCAAGCGAGCGGTTCATCCGGCCTTCGGCGTCGTCGAATACCCGCAGCCGGGCGACCCGGTCCGCCAGCCGTCGGCAGGTCGTCTCATTGTCGGCCGGGCCGACCCCGAGCAGGACCAGCAGGCCGGGACCGATTTCGCCGACCGTCTCGTCGTCAACCCGCACCCGGGCCTCGGTCACGCGCTGGAGCAGGGCTTTCACCTGCGGTCCTCAAGCGCCCTGATGATGGTTTCGACGAAGCGTCGGGCCGCGTCGTCGCCGTGACCGGTGATGATATTGCCGTCCGCGACGACCGGGCCGAAAGCGAACCGGGCGCCGTGGTCGGTAATCAGCGGAATCCCCTCGGACTCGGGGAAGAACGCGGCCGCGCGTCCGTCGAGCAAGCCGGCCCGGGCCAGTATCGGCACCGCCAGCCCGTATGCGGCTACCGGCTTCCCTTCCTGCTCGAATGCCCGGGCCGCGGCGAAGAGGATCGAATCCTGCCAGTGCAGGGCCGCGCCCGAACCGCCGATGAGCACCAACCCGGCGAAGCGGTCGGGCGTGAGTTCATTGCGGCGCAGTTCCGGTCGCACCATCGTCTCATCGAAACCGGTGGCGATGACGGTGTCGGCGCCGACGAGGACCGGGTACCAGCCGGCGTTGACCAGCGAACGGTAGACGAAGATGAAGGCGTGTTCGTCGAACAGCACCGGGGGCACGAACACCGCGACCCGTTGTGCCGGGTCCGCAGGAACCGGGCCCGGGTCAATCGCCCGGGGCGCGGCGCTGGGGCTGACCTGGGCGCGGCCGAGGGCGACCACGAACAGTAGCCCGACCCAGGCATATCCGTTCAGGCGTTGAAAGACGGACACAACTTAGAAGGATATTCAACGGCCCCGAAATGTCAAGGTGAGGGGAGGCCATGGATGGTGTCGCCGACGCGGGTGCCGCCGGCCGCGAACCAGCCGAGGTTGGCCTCGACCGCGTACCGGGCCGGGGCCGCGGATGTGTAACCGGTGGTGGTGTCGAGCGCGGCCATGCGCTGGATGTCAACGATGACCCCGTCCTCGTCGGCGAAGGCGATGTCGAGCGGAATCAGGGTGTTCTTCATCCAGAAGCGCAGAATGTCGAGCGAATCGAAGATGAACAGCATGCCGGAATCCGGGGCGAGGCGTTCCCGGAACATCAGCCCGAGCGCACGCTCTTCGGGTTCGCGCACGACTTCGACCTCAAGGGTGCGGCCGCGGACGGTGAGGCTGACCCCGGGCGCGGTTTCGGGCCGGGAATCGGCGGAGATGTCGCCGGGGCGGGCTTCCTCCCGGCCGGGCTCCCGGTGTCCGGTATGCGGTTGTGCGCCGCAGGTGACCAGCATCAGTGTCAAGAGCGCCGTAACGAGGTGCCGCCGCGGCCGGGTAGTGGGCCGCATCGCAGGTGAATCAGGCATCGTTTTCGATGACGATGCGCGAGAGGTCGGCCACCTGCCGGAACAGGTCCCGGACCGAGAGCAGGAGGCGGAGCCGGTTGGTCCGGATTCCTTCGTCCTTGTCCATCACCAGCACATCATCAAAGAACCGGTCTATGGCGGGTCGGAGCTCAAGCAGGGCGTCGAGCGCCGGGGCGAAGCCCTGCCTTCGGACGAGTTCCTCGATGCGGCGGGAGCGTTCGGCGGTCTGCCGCCAGAGTTCGCGCTCGGCGTCCGTTTCGAAGAGGTCCGGACTTGGCCTGCCCGTGACATCCTGTCCGCGCAGGATGTTGGCGACCCGCTTCTGGCCGACCGCAAGCCGGTCGAAATCGGGCCGGGCGCGGTAGGTGACGAGGGCCCGGGCCGCGGCGAGCGCGGTCCGGGGTCGGTCGGCGTGAATGGCGTTCGCGGCGTCGGCGACGTCGCCGGGAATGCCGCGGTCGGCAAGCGCCTGGGCCGCACGTTCGAGGAAGAATCCGGGCAGGCGGGCGGCCCGCTCCGGGTCCGCGTCCGGAAACAGCCCCACCGCCAACCGGCGCAGTTCGGCGAGGTCGGCGGCCAGTTCGTGCCCGAAGATGATGGCGAAGATGCCTGCGGCCTGGCGTCGGAGTGC
>DSBX01000188.1 GCA_011049385.1 Caldifarciminota bacterium
GCCCGGCCCGCCAGTCGCCCTGCCGCAGGCCCCGGTCGCGCCGGGCGGTTCCCTTGACCAGTGCCAGGGCGAGCGCAACCGCGGTCTCGGCGACGAAAGGTGCCGCCGAGTGGGAGTTGGCCACCGTTACCCCCCGGGCCGCAAGCGCGGTGAGGTCGAGTCGGTCCGCGCCCGCACCCGCGACCTGGAACAGCCGGAGCCGTCCGGCCGCGGCCAGCACGCTCTCGGGCAGGGCGTTGCCGAGCGCAACCTCGGCGGCCCCGACCGCCGGTCCGTCGCCCGGCCATTCGACGACCTCGTACCTCTCCCGCAGTCGCTCCCGGATCAGCGCCAGGTCCGGCGCCGGGAAGCGCCGCGTCAGCAGGAGCGTCTTCACGGCAGGCCCCGCACGAACCGGTCGAGCAGAGACACCCCGGTGCGGAACTCCGCGGTCGGCGCACAGAGCGAGACCCGGATATGGTCCGTCCAGCTCCGGCCGAACGCATTCCCGGGCGTGACGACGACCGAACTCGTCTCGAGCAGACGGGCCGCGAAATCGTCGGCCGCCAGCCCGGTGCCGGAAACGTCGAGAAAGGCGAAGAGCCCGCCCTGGGGCGGCACGAGCCGCAAGCGGTCATTGGCCCGCGCGGTCTCGTTCAGCACCCAGGCCCGCTCGTCCAGCTCTCGACGATAGGCGTCAAGGCCGTCGTCGCCGGCCGCGAACGCGGCGCAGGCTCCCTTTTGGATGAAGGTGCAGGTGCAGGTGTTAAGATGCTGTTGCACCAGCCCGGCCGCGGCCGCGACTTCGGCCGGCGCAACCAGCCAGCCGATGCGCCAGCCGGTCATCGCGCACCGCTTGCTCAGGCCGCCGATGGTTATCGTCCGGTCCGCGACCGGCGCGGCCGCGCCCACCGGGCTCAGCCGGACCCCGCCCCAATCCAGCCGGTCATAGACCTCGTCGGCGATGACGAAAGCGCCGGGTGCTCGTTCCGCGACCAGCCGGGCAAGCCGGGAGAGTTCGAGCGGGGTCAGCATCCGGCCGGTCGGGTTATTGGGGAAATTGGTAACGACCACCCTCGTCCGGGGTCCCAGGCATTCGGCCAGCGCCGGCCAGTCCGGCGCGAAATCGTCCCGGCGCAGGTCGCATCCGCGCACGACCGCGCCCGGGCAGGCCAGCGCCACCTGCGGCCGGTAACTGACATAGCACGGCTCCAACAGCACGACCTCGTCGCCGGGCCGGAGCAATACCCGCAGGGTGATGAACATCGCCGCCTTCGCGCCCGGGGTCACGACCACGTTCCCCGGTTCGGCCAAGAGCACGCCGCGACAACGCAGGTCTCCGGCAATCAGCTCGCGCAGTTCGGGCAGTCCGACCGGGGACGAGTAGCGCGTGAAGCCCTCGGCCAGTGCCCGGCGGGTCGCTTCCAGCACCGCCGGCGGCGTGGCGAACTCCGGCTCGCCGAGACCGAGCGATATCACCGGCTCGCCCCGGGCCCGCCGGGCCCGGGCGATGGCGCCGGTGCGCAGGGTCGCGGCAACCGGGATATCCAGTGCGACTGCGGCCGGGCTCACGATGCCGCCCTCGCGGTCGCGATGCAGGTGTGTCCAACGAACAGAGACCGAGACTCACTCCCGGCCCGACGGCACGGAAGATTCCTCTGGCTGACAGGCAATGTCCCCTCCTGGCGGTAATGGGCTTTGCGGGCAACCGGCGGGATGGCACAAGCGGAAACCCGGCGCGACCGCGCCGGACCGACGGACCGCCTTCCCTCCATTCCACCATAATTGTACCCGCAGAACCCGGCCCGGTCAAAACACGCGGGGCGGGCATTGTGCCCGCCCCGGTGTTCCAGATTTGTCGGGCCGGACCTGGGACACGATCCCCGGCGCTATGCGCCGGGGACCCTTCGGAGACAATCGGAACTTCCTTCCCTTGCCTTCCGCGCCGGCGGCGCGGCGGCACCCGGCGTCCGACGCCGGGGGTCATGTCCCCGTCCGTCTTACTTCTGCACTACCAGCTTCTGCGTCGCCGAGTAGTCGCCGGCTTCCACCTTTACGAGGTAGATGCCCGCGCTCAGGCTCCGCATATCAAGCGAAAGTGACCCGGTGACCAGGTGGCCGGGTGTCCGGGTGAGGAACACGGAACGGCCCGACACGTCATACACGCTCACCGCCGCCGGCCCGGCCTTGGGCAGGCTGTAGCGCAGGGTCGCAAATCCGCCGATGAGCGGGTTCGGACCCAGCTTCACAAACGGCGCGCCGGCAGGTAC
>DSBX01000245.1 GCA_011049385.1 Caldifarciminota bacterium
GCCGTCCCCGGAGTCGCTTCCGGGGCTGTTATCCCGGCCGCCCGGGAGCCGCTCCCGTAGCCGTCCCGGTAGCCGCCCCCGGAGCCCTTGCCATAGCCGCCCGGGGAGCCGCACCCCAGCCGCTCCCGGGGCGGCCCCCGGGGCCGCTCCCCCGGCCGCTCCCCGAGCCACCCGGGGAGTGCGGGTGGGGGTACGGTTCAACCCGCACCCGCACGGCTTGACAGGACGAGGCGTCCGGTTATTCTCAGCGACGATGAAACGAACCTGCTCCGGCTGGCTTGGCTGGGTTGCGCTTTCGGGAGTCAGCGTCAAGGAGGACCAGGCTTCATGAAATCGGTAGTTATCGAAAACCCGGTTCTCAACTCACCCTTCGCGCCGCCGACCCGGCACTTCAAGTTCGCTGAGGACGGCATCACCGATGAGGTCGTCGAGGAACGCCGCACGAGCGCCTACTTCGTCCCGGTCGCCCGGCCGCGCAAGCGCGGCAAGCAGATGGCGCTGGACACCGAATGGACCGAGGACCGCATCGAAGAGAACAAGCTGGTCAACCTGATTCGCGAGCGGGTTGCGCTCTGGCGCAAAGGCGGGTACCGCGACGTCACCCGGACCACCGCCCGCCTGCTCGATTACTGGCAGCGGCCGGACCGCGAGCGCCGGCTGTTCTTCTGCCAGGTCGAAGCGCTTGAGACCATCATCTACCTGACCGAGGTCGCGGGCAGATACGGCGATGCCTGGATTGAGAACAGTGTGCGTGACGCCAATGCCGAAGCCAACCCGGAGCTGTACCGGCTTGCTTTCAAGATGGCGACCGGCTCGGGCAAGACCCTGGTTATGGCGATGCTGATTGCGTGGCACGTGCTCAACAAGCGGGCCAACCCGCAGAACGCCCGGTTCGGTGACGCCTTCCTCATCGTCACGCCCGGCATCACCATCAAGGACCGCCTGCGCGTACTCCTGCCCAACGACCCGGAGAACTACTACCGCCAGCACGACATTGTCCCGGCCGACGAATTCGAACAGATGCACTCGGCCCGGATGGTCATCACCAACTACCACGCCTTTCAACAGCGCGAGAAGTACAAGCTCCCAAAGTTGAACAAGCAACTGCTCAAGCACGACGAATCGGGCGCCTTCACCGAGACCCCGGACCAGATGGTGCGCCGGGTCTGCCGGGAACTGGGCAACAAGGGCAACGTCATCGTCATCAACGACGAAGCGCACCACTGCTACCGCCGCCGCCAGGCTACCGAAGAAGAGAAGCTCAACCGCGATGACCGGCTGGAGGCGAACCAGCGCAACGAAGAAGCCCGCATCTGGATATCCGGGTTGGAAGCGGTCAAGCGCAAGCTCGGCATCAAGGTCGTCTACGACCTGTCGGCCACGCCCTTCTTCCTGCGCGGCTCGGGCTACCCCGAGGGACTGCTGTTCAAGTGGGTCGTGTCCGACTTCTCGCTGATTGACGCCATCGAGTCGGGCATCGTCAAGGTGCCGCGCGTGCCGGTCGCGGACGACGCGATGACCGGCGAGATGCCGACCTACCGGGACTTGTGGCTGCGCATCCGGGAGGACCTGCCGCGCAAGGGCCGCAAGACCGCCCAGGTCACCGGCGAGCCGAAACTGCCCAAGGAACTCGAAGGCGCGCTCCAGTCGCTCTACGGCAACTACGAGAAGCATTTCCGGCGCTGGGAGAAGGGCGAGGATGACCGGGTGCAGGGCGCGACCCCGCCGGTGTTCATCGTCGTCTGCAACAACACCAACGTCTCCAAGCTGGTCTGCGATTACATCTCCGGCTGGGAGAAGCCCATCGGCAAGGACAAGACCGTGCTCGTACCCGGCAAGCTCGAACTGTTCAGCAACGTCGCGGATGGCCGCTGGCTGGCCCGGCCCAACACTATCCTGATTGACTCCAGCCAGCTCGAGTCCGGCGAGGCGATGACCTCGGAGTTCAAGAAGATTGTCGCGCTCGAAATCGAGGAGTTCAAGGACGAGTACCGCCGTCGGTTCCCGGGCCGGGGCGTGGACAAGCTGACCGATGAAGACCTCCTGCGCGAGGTGATGAACACGGTCGGCAAGCCGGGCAAGCTCGGCGAGCAGGTGCGCTGTGTCGTCTCGGTCTCGATGCTGACCGAAGGCTGGGACGCAAACACGGTCACGCACATCCTCGGGGTCCGGGCGTTCGGGACCCAGTTGCTCTGTGAGCAGGTCGTCGGCCGGGGCCTGCGCCGGACCGACTA
>DSBX01000115.1 GCA_011049385.1 Caldifarciminota bacterium
CTTCATATACTGCGGCCACATCCAGTCGGCGTTCGGCAAGGCCGCCTGGATGTCATAGTAGCTCGTCCGGATTACCTTGCGACCCTCCAGCCAGGCCGGCACCTTGCGCTCGACGATGCGCCGGGCCAGCAGGCGAACCAGGAAAGTCTTGCCCACCCCGGCGTCGCCGAGAATGACCGGGTTGGCCTTGGTGCGCCGGCCCAGGGTGCGGATGAGTTGCTCAAGCTGTGGCTCGCGGCCGGCCGCCTCGCCCGGGTCCTCATCTTTCGCGACCAGGGTCATATCCTCACCCACCTTGGCCAGCACCGAATCCGAGTCCAGCGGCTCGGTCGGGTAGAAACGCTCTGCGGCCTGCTCTTCCGGCTTGGTCGCGAGCTCTTCAGCCATCTCTGCTCCCTGCCCGGTCCCGCCGGACCAGCTCCCTCAGCCCGGCTACCGCCAGTTTCACCGAGTTATCCTCACCTTCCTCAAGCGCGGTGAACTCCTCGCCCTGCTCCCGGTTCACCACCACGCCCGCGACCGAGCCCGCGCGCAGGCCGAGCGCCGCGCACAGGGTCAGCACCGTCGCCGACTCCATCTCGTAGTTCAGGCAGTGCAGGCGCTTCCACTCCTCGGTGATGTTCTGGAACCGCCGCGGCACGTACCCGGAAAACGAATCCTTCCGCTCCTGCCCGGGATAGAAGGTGTCACAGGACACCGTCACCCCGACGTGGAACCGGCCGGGCAGGACCTGCTTTGCTCCGGCCACCAGCGCGGCCATCACCTCATAATGCGCCACCGCCGGAAACTCAATCGGCGCGTAGTGGGTCGAAGCCCCGTCAAGCCGCACCGACCCGGAAGTGATGATGACATCGCCGACCGGGATGTGCAGCTGAATCGCCCCGGTCGTGCCCACCCGGATGAAGCTCGTCACGCCCAGTTGGGCCAGCTCATCAATCGCAATCGAGGCCGACGGCCCGCCGATACCGGTCGAGCAGACCAGCACCGGCACGCCCTCGACCTCGGCCAGCCAACTGCAATACTCCCGCTTCCAGGCCAGCTCTTCTGCGTCCGCGCCTTCGGCCAGTTTCCGGGCGAGCGTTTCACTACGATACGGGTCCCCGGGCAACAGCGCGTACCTTGCGCTCTTCGTCATCCCGGTATCCAGCCCGAGATGCATCACCTTCTCGCCTTCCGGCTTTCGTCCCATCCTGCCTCCTCATCGGTAGGTTCCGCCTGCGGTCGAACCCGGGGCCGTGCTCTTCCCGGTTGTCGTCGCTTCCGCACGCCAACGGCCGGTCCCCGGTTCCGGAGAGGTTATCCATCCGTGCTTCCCGGTCAAGCTCTACTCCGCCACACCCGCGCCGCCCCGGTGTGTCTCCGCGTACAGGCGTTTCACCCGCTCGGCAATCCGGCGCAGGGACTTCAACGGTAAGGCGCGGCCGGCCATCTCCCGCATCCGCGTCTCCACCTCGGCCAGCCGCTGTTTCCGCGGCTTCCTCGGTCTCCCCGGGCTTCTCCCCCGCTTTGCCCCTCGCGCTTCAGGAACTGCCTTCTCCTTCGAGCCCGCTTCCGTCAGCACCAGCGCCTTCCACACCATCCGGCCGTAGTCCCGCGCCAACTCCCGTACCACCAGCTTCGGTTCGACGCCCGGCCGGTTGAGCTCATCCAGCACCGCCCGGTCCAGCGTCCGGTACTGCCGGCGCGACGCCAACTGGCGGGAGACCGCCCGCGCCCGTTTCTGTGGGGGTAGCGGCTTCTGCCCGGCCCGCTTCCGGGCCGCTTCGGTCTTCAGGTCGTAGATACCGAGACGCACCGCCTCCCGGCTCCGGTCTCCGACCAACCCGCTCAGCGCGGTCTCCCGGGCCCGGGTCTCCCGGACCGGCAACCGGTTCGTGTACCGGTCCAGCAGAGGCAGGACTTCCGAAAACGACGCCCGGCAGGCCCGCAAGTAGTCCGCCAGCAGGGCCAGCGAAGGATACCGCACCTGTCCGCGCTCGAGCCGGCTCAGGTGCTTGCTGAACCCCGGCCTGCGGTCCATCAAGTGCGCCAGCTCATCAACGCCGAGACCGGACCGGCGGCGCAGAGCCCGCAACAACTCGCCCAGCTCAGGGGGGAAGACAAAGGTTGAACCAACACGCTTCTTCACGATAGTTTTGCTCACCAGACTATACCACGGATACTATGGCGGCGCAATGCCGTAATGCCGCCTAATCGCCGGGTTTCCCGGAGCTTGTC
>DSBX01000170.1 GCA_011049385.1 Caldifarciminota bacterium
GGCTCTTGCAGGCGAGCAGGAGCAGGCAGACGAGCGCGAGCGGCTTCACGCCGCGATTGTACGAGAACAGGGCCGCCGGTCAAGCCCTCCGGTCAGCGGAGTTCGGTGAACCGGAGCCGGGCGAAGATGACCCGGCCTGACTCGGTATCGAGCGAGCCCTGCACCACCGCTTCGACTTCCTGGCCGATCGAGTTGGCGGTACCGTCAACGACGACCTTGACGCCGCCCTCGAGGTAGCCGATGCCTTCGTCCTTTTCCTTGCCGCGCTTGGTGATACGCAGCCGGATGACGTCGCCGGTGGCGACGGTGGGACGGAAGAGCTCGTAGACCTCGGTGATGGAGACGACGGAGACGCCGTTGGCCGCGGCCTTCATATCCGGCCGCGAGGTCAGCAGGGTGGCCTTGTCCTTGCGGGCCCGGGCGAGCAGGGCCTCGTGGTCGGCCAGCCGGCGGTCGGTCTTGACCTGGAGGCCCTTGACCTTCTTCAGCCGGGTGAGAGTCTCGCGGACGCGGTCGGCGACATGGCCGGACTCTTCGTCTGAAGCCACGGCCGGGGGCTCAGGCAGGAGCAGGCGTCCGGTGACAAGGCCGAATTCGAGAAACCGGGTGACACGGAGGTCGGCCGCGGTCTCGAGGTCCATCATGAACACGGGTGGTTTGCGGAAAAGCATCGAATCCTCCGACTGGCTGATACCGGGAGTCTTGAGCCGGTATCGCCGGGCGTGCCGGTCGCGGGGTCATCGCGCCACTCCGAGGGCTTCGAGCGCCGCGCGGACCGAGTCAACGCCGATGGTTTCGGTCCCGGCAACCGCCTTGACTTCACGGGACAGGTTGCGGCGGGACAATACTACTCGACCGAATCCGAGCCGGGCCGCTTCTTTGACGCGAGCCTCGGCCCGGGAAACGCTGCGCACCTCGCCGCCGAGCCCGACCTCGCCGAGCATCACGGCGTCGGCGGGCAGAGGTTCGTTGCGGACCGAGGAAGCGAGCGCGGTGACGACCGCGAGGTCTGCGGCCGGTTCCTGGATCTTGAGACCGCCGGCCACGTTGAGGAATACGTCCCGGCCCGAGGCGGCGATGCCGGCCCGGCGTTCGAGCACGCAGAGCAGCATGTTCAGACGCCGGCTGTCGAAGCCGGTGGCGACGCGCTGGGGCAGGGAGTAGGGCGTGGCCGCGGTCAGGGCCTGGATTTCGACCAGCAGGGGCCGGGTGCCTTCGAGGGTGGCGGCGACGGACGAGCCCGAGACGTCGGACTTGCGGTCGGACAGGAAGAAGCGCGAGGGGTTGGCGACTTCGACCAGGCCGGTGTCGGCCATCTCGAAGACGCCGATTTCGTCGGTCGCGCCGAAGCGGTTCTTGGCCGCGCGGATGATGCGGTACTGCTGGAAGCGTTCGCCCTCGAAGGACAACACCGTGTCAACCATGTGTTCGAGCGTCTTGGGCCCGGCGATCGCCCCGAACTTGGTGACGTGGCCGATGAGGATGGTGGTGATGGCCCGGGCCTTGGCGAGCCGGAGCAGTTCGGCGGTGCATTCCCGAACCTGGGCGACACTGCCCGGCGCGCTGGTGAGCTGGGACGAGAAGACGGTCTGGATCGAGTCCACCACCAGCAGGCCGGGCTGGACCTCGGCCGCGGCTTCGAGGATGTCCTCGAGCCCGACCGCGCAGAGCAGGTGGACGTTGTCGCCGGCGATGCCGATGCGTTCGGCCCGGAGCCGGATTTGCTCGGCCGACTCTTCGCCCGAGACGTAGAGCAGGCGGGCGCCGTCGCGGGCGAGCCGGTCCGCGACCTGGAGCGTGAGGGTGGACTTGCCGATGCCGGGTTCGCCGCCGACCAGGATGAGCGAGCCGGGAACCAGCCCGCCGCCCAGCACCCGGTCCAGTTCGCCGATACCGGTCGGGGTCCGGGAGGTGCGGCCGGCCTTGACCTCGGCGAGCCGGATCGGCCGGACCGGTTCGGCGGCGGCGCGGCGGTTGCGGGTCGGCCTGGCGGGCGCGCGCTTCTCCTCGACCAGCGCGTTCCAGGCCCCGCAGGACGGACAGCGGCCGAGCCAGCGCGGGTTTTCCCCGCCGCAGTTCTGGCAGACGAAGACGGTCGCGTCGGCGCTCTTGCGGGCCATCAGTCGCCAAGGAAATCGTCGGGCGGCTCGGGCTCCGGCGCGGGCCGGGTGTCCTCGACCGGGCCGCCGGCCGGGGCGAGGTACGGGTTTTCGA
>DSBX01000247.1 GCA_011049385.1 Caldifarciminota bacterium
CCCCGGGGGCAGCCCCGGGGATATCCCCCCCCCCGGGGGGGGGGGGATATGCGAAAGGGGCTTAAGTGGCGCCCGGCTATCCGGTTACGGCCCCCAGTCGCCGGATTGCCCTTGTACCCTTCGGTTTGGTTGCCTTGCCGCTTTGGGGCGCGGGACGCTGTGGAAACCGCGTGACGGTGCCGGGGCTTGGTGCGAGAGAGATGAACGCCATTTGCTCCTGAGGCATGCGCAGGACTGAACTGCCGACCTCCGCGGGTCAACGTTCCACGTTTGTTGTCGGCCGGCCTCCGGTACAGGCGCGAACGCAGAGGCCGCATATGTACTGGCCGACATCGCGCCGACGCTGGAATTCTTTGAGCCGGGCGAAGCAGGCGAGGTGGTCGAAGTCCATTGGTGTCTCTCCGATGGCGTGGCCCGGGCAGGCTTCGAGGCAGGCGCGGCAGTCGCCACAGTCCCGCCTTGTCGGTGCCGAGGTGGGCAGGGGTAGGTCGGTCAGTACGGTGATGAGTCGGATTTGTGCGCCGTGTGCCGGGGTGACGAGGAGGTTGTTGCGTCCGAGCCAGCCGACACCGGCCGCGACCGCGACGCGTTTGTGCGAGAGGTGGCCGCGCTGGTTCTCCCAGTCCACAATCTGGGAGGCCGGTATCGGCAGGGCGGCGTAACCGGAGTCCTGTATGGCCCGGCCTAGTGCAAGTCCGAGTCGGTCAAGCGCGAAGTTGGTCTGGCGGTAGTGGTGTTCGTAGAGCCGGTTCGGGCGGTCGGTGAGTGTGGCGAGCACGGCGGGGAGCAGGGGCAAGGCGAGGCTGACCGCGTGGGTGAGGCGGGAGAGAGTGTCGGTCGGGAGCAGGAAGTCGTCGGTGCGGAGGCGGTCAAGCGTTGTCGCGCCCCAGGCCGCGACGCGGTGCTCGGCCGCGAGGGCGGCGACGAGTGCCCAGGCGTCTTCAGGCGTCATCGCCGGGCTCTGAGGAAAGCGATGAGCGCGAAGACCGCGGCCGGGGTGATGCCTGGGATGCTCCTGGCCCGGGCGACGGTTGTCGGCTTGAGCGCGGCGAGTCGTTCACGCGCCTCGGTGGAGAGGCCGGGCACCCGGTGGTAGTCGAGGTTCACCGGCAGGCGCAGAGATTCGAGTTCGAACGAGTCGAGCCGGTGGCGCTTTTCCCGGGCGATATAGCCCTCGTACTTGACTTCGATTTCGACCAGCTCGGCGACACCAGGTGGCAAGTCCGGACCCGGGCCGGCGAGCGCGACGATGTCGGGCCAGGCGATCTCCGGCCGGCGCAGGAGTTCAATCGCTGGGATCGGTTCCCGGGGGTGCGGTGTGCCGAGTGCCTTGAGCCGGCGGGTGACCGCGCGGCCGGGCCGGACCCGGGCGGTCCTGAGCCACCGCATCGCCGCGTCGAATCCACGCTGACGCGCGCGGAGCGTCTCGACTTGTTCCGGGTCGAGCAGGCCGAGTTCGGCCGCGAGCGGGCCGAGCCGGACATCGGCGTTGTCTTCGCGCAGGGAGAGCCGGAACTCGACCCGGGCCGAGAGCATTCGATAGGGTTCGTCCGTGCCCCGGGTCGTCAGGTCGTCTACCATCACGCCGAGGTAGGAGTCGGTCCGGCCGAGCGCAACCGGTTCTTCGCCCCGGGACCGGCGCGCGGCGTTGAGACCGGCAAGGACGCCCTGGGCCGCAGCTTCTTCGTAGCCGGTGGTACCATTGACTTGGCCAGCGAGGAACAGACCGAGCACGGTGCGGGATTCGAGAGTGGGATGGAGCTGGGTCGGCCGGATGTAGTCGTGTTCGATGGCGTAGCCGGGTCGGGTGATGCGGCATCTTTCGAGGCCGGGAATGGTACGAAGCATCTTGAGTTGGAGTTCGGTCGGGAGACTGGTAGAGACGCCGTTGGGGTAGACCTCGATGGAGTCGATCCCCTCGGGTTCGATGAAGACCTGGTGTCGGGGGTGGTGGCCGAACTTGACGACCTTGTCCTCGATTGACGGGCAGTAGCGGACCCCGGTCGCGCGGATGATACCGGAGTAGAGCGGCGAGCGGCCAAGCCCTCTGCGGACGACACGGTGGGTTCGCGAGTTGGTGTAGGTAAGCCAGCAGGAGACCCGGTTCCTGACCGGCGTTCGGGTCCAAAGCGAGAGCTGAGTCGGGGGTTCGTCGCCCGGTTGCTCGGTCATCCGGCTGTGGTCAAGTGTGCGGCTGTCTACCC
>DSBX01000098.1 GCA_011049385.1 Caldifarciminota bacterium
CTCCCAGTTGCGGCAGGAGTGCAACCAGTCCGGCATAGTCGGCCGGGGCCTTGATGGTAAGTCGCAACCGCTTGAGCGACTTGCTGCCGGCCAGCCTCACGGCCGTTTCCCAGTCCTCGGCCACCGACTCAGCCGCCGGGGGCGGTGGCGGCGGCGGGGGCGGGTGAGGACCGGTTATCTTGTCAACCTTAAGCCATTCCTCGGTTGTCTTGCCTGTCGCCTGCGCTACCAGCGTGTCCTTGTTCACCACCAGCCGGGCCAGGTCAAGCCGCCCCGGGGTTCTCTGTCGCTGTCCGGGCGCGCCGCTCACGCAACCCGCCTTGTCGTAAGCGTTGCCGTCTGCGGTGCGCACCACCACTTTGCCGGCCTGGACCGCGGCCAGAATCGTCTCCTTGATGAACCGGTCTCCGGGTATCAGTTGCAGGTCCGGCGCGGAGTAGAGCCGTTCCTTGACCGCGAGACTGGAGTATGTCTCGGGCAGGCCGCCTGCCGGCGTGGCGCCGGACAGGAGCCGGGTGAAAAGCAATGCGTCCAGCCGGTCTTCATCCCTGTACAGCAGTTTCTTCTCGACGAGGTACCGCTGTAGTCCGGCCTGCCCCTGGACCGAACCGAGCGCCCGTCCTTCATCAGGGACCAGTAGTTCTTCAGGCAGGTTAAACACCCGGTCACCGGACAGCACCAACTGGTTCATCGCCCGATGCACCTGGATCTTGGCCCGCTTGGCCAGTTCGGGCTTGATCCGCTTCAACTGGTCCAGCGCCTGCTTGTCGTCCGGGTCTTTCAGCTCCTCCTCTACCCGTTCGGTTGCCATCAGCCTGCGCACGTGCTGAATCGCTTCTTCGTACTGACTGCTCGACGGACAGACCGCGAATATCCCGTTACGGTTCGCGCGCGGCTGGGGCGCCTCTGGATTCGAGTCATCCGCAGAGGCGATGACCCGACGTGCACGCTCGACCGAGTCACAGACCACAAGTTGCAGGGCCGGTTCGTCCCGGACGTCACGCGGACCCTGCGGCCAGAACGCAGGTCTTTGGTAGATGGATCCGGATAGAAACTTCCGGACCTCAATCTTGACCCGCTCCGCCGCATCTTCAGGGTCTATCTTGTTCATCCGTTCTTCGATTATCCGGTTGACGTTGGCCTCGAACCGGAAGCGCCAGTTTCCGGTCGGGGTCCGGTGCGTGTACCAGGCGACGTTGGACAGCGCGTCCAGGGCATCGGCGGGTTCGTGTCCGGCATATTCCGGTTTCAGTACGGCCAGCGTCATCTCTTCCGGGCTGAATCCGGTTGACTGCGAGGGCAGGCTTTCCAGCAGTAATGCCGAGGCAACACGGCGGTGCACACCATCGGCCTCGTCGCCGTCCAGTTCTCCGGCGTGTTTCACGACATCGGCGGAAACCGCGGCCCGGAACGGACTCAGGCTGAGCCGGTCCAGCAGTTCGGCCTGTATCCCCGGGTTCTCCCAGTTGATGTCGGCCGCGGTTATCAGCTCGGGCGTGACGCCGCGTTCACTCAAGTCACGCAGTACCCGGGCCAGCAGGCGCAGTACGCCGCGACTGCGCTGAAACTGTCCCATCCCGCCCAGGCGGTCCTGCAGGGTTTCGATGAACCGGGGATGAAAAGGATAGCATTCAACGATGCGTTCGGCATAGGCGGTTGTTGTCGCTTCAGCCGGAAGCCGCCCGGGGTGTTCCTTCGCGACCCGCCGATACGCTTCGTGATAACTGGCCGAGACCGGTTGTGGAGCTTTCTTGTCGTCCACCTGCTCGAACAGCCTGCGCCGGATGACGCTGGCGGTCTCCCGACCGATCGGGTCAATGATGGCATCCTTGCGCCCGAGAATCTCGCTCAGCGATTTTGCCGCGGTCAACCACTTCTGCAGTTCGGCGGACGCAAGCTCATAGGCGGGTTGATTGCCCGGGTCGGTAATCACCAGCACGGTCTGTGGACGGTTGCGGATTGCCGAGACGAAGGTATCGAGGAACTTGTAGACGCTGTTCTTCTCGCGCTCGCCCAGCATTGCCAGGTACTTGACCGGTTCATCCAGCAGAATGAGCACCGGCCCTTCCGGGAAGATGCTGTCCATCTGCTTCGCGTTAGGCTGGTTCCGGAGGTCGTCCACCGCGACAAGCTCTTTCGGTACCCGGTGATTGTGCAGCCAATAGGCTATCTCGCACCACAGGGTA
>DSBX01000040.1 GCA_011049385.1 Caldifarciminota bacterium
GGGGTCGACTTCTTCGATGACAGCTATCCTGCTCACCGTTTCCGCGAAGCGCCGGACCAGTTCCGTGGGGAACGGGTACACCATACCGAGTTTCAGGAAGGAGGCTTCGGGCAGGACTTCACGGGCATAGTGGTAAGCAACTCCGTCACAGATGACGCCAAGTGATGCTTCGCCGGCTTCGATACGGTTCACGGGCGCCTCTTCCGACCAGGCCCGGACTCGGTCGATGCGCCGTTCCAGGTCAACATGCCTGACCCGGGCGAACGCGGGCAGGCAGATGGTCTTGGTGGCCTCTTTCTCGTAACCCCTCAGCGGCTTCTCCTCGCGGGTGTCAAGCTCGACGATGGAGTGGGAATGGGCGACCCGGGTCGTGATGCGTACCATCACCGGGACGTCGAACCGTTCCGACAGGTCGAAGGCAAGACGGGTGAAGTCCTTCGCTTCCTGGCTGTCCGACGGGCAGAGCACCGGCACCCGGGCCATCAACCCGTAGTAGCGGTTGTCCTGTTCGTTCTGTGAGGAGTGCAGGCCCGGGTCGTCGGCGCTGACAATGACGAGCCCGGCCGAGGCGCCGATGTAGGCGGAGGAGAAGAACGGGTCGGCCGCGACGTTGAGCCCGACGTGTTTCATCGCGGCCAGCGAACGGGCGCCGGATATGGAGGACCCGAGGGCTACCTCGAGGGCCACCTTCTCGTTCGTTGACCACTCGCAGTAGACTTCTTCGTAGCGGGCGAGGTTTTCGAGGATTTCGGTCGAGGGTGTTCCGGGGTAGGCGGCCGCTACCCGGCAACCGGCTTCCCACGCGCCGCGGGCGATCGCTTCGTCACCGGACAGCAATTGCCTGTTCATAGTCCCGCGGTTTCTCCGTGCCGTTGAGTACGGCGAGCATGCGTTCGTTCAGGGCCGCCATTTCCTCCTCGCCCGGGTAGACGTAGATTCGAGAACACAGGCCGCCGATCCATTTCTTCAGGCTTGTGACCAGCCGACGTGACTGGGTCAGTCCACCGGTGAGGATGATTGCGTCCACCGAACCCCGGCACACCGCCACCTGCGCGCCGATTTCCTTGGCAATCTGGTAGAGCATCGCTTCGTAGACCAGCGAGGCCTGGCGGTTGCGCTTGGCAACCAGCGTTTCTATCGCGGGCACATCGTCGGTGCCGAAGTAAGAGTAGAGACCGCCCTTGCGCTGCAGCAGGTCGAGCACTTCGCCTTCGGAGTAGCGCCCGGAGAAACAGAGTCGGACAAGCGCCGGCGACGGCAGGGTGCCGGCGCGCTGGGGCGAGAGCGGACCTTCCGTGTTGGCGTTGCTGGCGTCCACCTGGCGTCCCTTGACGTGGGCGGCCACGGTGAAGCCGGTGCCGAGATGGACGACGACGAAATTGCATTTCTCATAGGGGCGCTTGAGCTTGCGGGCGGTGGCCTTGGCCACGGTCCGGCAACTGAGGGCGTGAGATAGAGAGCGGCGTTCGATGCCCTTCAGTCCTGAAACGCGGGCAACGTCCCAGAATTCGTCCGTGGATTCCGGGTCCACGAAGTAGGCCGGCACCCCCAGGTCTTCAGCCAGTTCGTAGGACACGATGGGGCCCAGCAGGGAAGGATGCAGAGTCTGGACCCGTCCGCGCCGGATGTCCGAAACGACCCGAACCGTGACCCGGTAGACTCCGCCGGCCATGGGTTGAAGAGGACCGCCACGGCTGACGATGGCGTCGAGTTTCAGGCCACCGGTTGCGGCCCTGGCCGCAGCCGCTTGAGAACGCCCTTCCCGCCCTGAGGAACCGGTCTTCCGGGGTACCCGGATGTCGAGTTGCGCAATGGCCTGGAGTACCGCTTCCTTGCGCAATTGGTACTGGTCGAGGACCATCTTGTAGCGTGACAGTTGTGCGGGGGGATGGACTATGTTCTCGGACAGCAGTTGCTGTTTATTGCGGAAGACCGCGACCTTGGTCGAGCCGCCGCCGGGGTTGATGGCAAGGATTACCATTCATTGAAGTGTATCCATAATCACGGTTTTGTCAATCTGGAACGGTCCCGGGTGTGGATGCAACGCGATAATGTCATAGCTAACTACAACGCGAAAATGTCATACCTGCCTGCTTGGACAGCGTTACCGGGTAGACTGGCTACATGTTGCA
>DSBX01000244.1 GCA_011049385.1 Caldifarciminota bacterium
TGCCTGACCGGCTTGACTTGACCGGAGTGCGGGCTATCTTCACCGCTGATGGTCCGGGTCTGTATCCTCTTCGCCGCCGGCACGAACTGTGACCGCGAGACGGTCCGGGCGTTCGAGCTTGCCGGCGCGACGGTTGATACGGTTCATATCAACCGCCTCAAGGAGAGACCTGCCCTCCTCCGCGACTACGCCATCCTCGCCCTGCCCGGCGGCTTCTCCTACGGCGACTACCTGAGTTCGGGCCGGATTCTCGCCAACGAACTGCTCCACCACCTGCGTGACGAGTTCCTCCGCTTCCACGACAGCGGCGGCCTGACCCTGGGTATCTGTAACGGTTTCCAGGTGCTCGTCCGAAGCGGCCTCCTCCCCGCCCTCGACCGTCCGTTCGAACCCCAGTCGGTCACACTTGAGGACAATGACTCCGGCCGCTTCGAGGACCGCTGGTGCAGACTCAAGGTCGAAGACTCGCCCTGCGTCTTCACTCGCGGACTGGAGGAATTCATCGAACTGCCTGTCGCCCATGCCGAAGGCAGATTCGTGACCCGCGACGGGTCGGTCCTCAAGCGCATGCGGGATGACGGCCAGGTTGTGCTCCGTTACGTGGACAGGGAAGGCGAACCGGCGGAATACCCGGCGAATCCGAACGGTTCGGTGGAAGGCATCACCGGCATCTGCGACCCCTCCGGCCGCATCTTCGGACTGATGCCGCATCCCGAACGTTTCGTCACCCGCGAACACCACCCCCGCTGGCACCGCGAGCGCGGGACGACGCCGTCCGGCATCAGGATATTCACCAACGCGGTCGAGTATGCCCGGAAGAACCTCTGATCCCGGCCGCCGGATTGACCGCCACCCGGTGCTTGAGTTCTCACGCGGCCGGCGGCTGCGCTTCTGGTTCGAGGGCCGCCCGCTCTACGGCCACGAGGGAGAGACGATCGCCGCGGCACTGGTCGCGGCCGGGGTTAAGACCTTCCGCCATACCGACCGCAGGCACAGGCCGCGCGGCTTCTTCTGCGCGGTCGGCAAGTGCTCTTCCTGCCTGATGGTCGTTGACGGCCAGCCGAACACGATGGTCTGCATGGAACCCCTGCGCGCGGGCGTCCGCGTCGAGCGCCAGGTCGGCCGGGGACAGATGCGGTGAAGACAACGGAAGTGGCGGTCATCGGCGGCGGGCCCGCCGGCCTGTCGGCCGCGGCGACCGCGGCGCGGTTCGGCTGTGAAGTCACGCTGGTTGACGACAATAACCGGCTCGGCGGCCAGCTCATCAAGCAGACCCACAAGTTCTTCGGCGAGAAAAGCCACTTCTGCGGCATCCGGGGGATGGACATCGCGCGGATTCTCGGCGAGGAGGTGTCGCAACTGCCGGTCCGGCTCTGTCCCGGCACCTCGGTGGTCGGTCTCTACCCCGGCAACATCCTGGCGCTGGCCGACGACCGCGAATTCACCCGTCTTGAGTTCGACGCGCTCATCGTCGCCGCCGGCGCGGCCGAGAACACCCTGCCCTTCCCGGGCAACGACCTGCCCGGTGTCTACGGTGCGGGCGCGGTCCAGACCCTGATGAACGTCTACGGCATTCGCCCCGGTCGCCGGGTACTGATGGTCGGCTCCGGCAACATCGGCATCATCGTCAGCTATCAACTGCTCCAGGCCGGTATCGAGGTTGCGGCGGTCGTCGAGGCCCTGCCCCGCGTCGGCGGCTACCACGTCCACGCCGCCAAGCTGATCCGGCTCGGTGTTCCGGTTCTCACCTCCCACACCGTCCTCCGCGCCCACGGCACCGAATCCGTGACCGGCGCGACAATCTGCCGCGTCAACCGCCGCTTCCGGCCCGTTGCCGGCACCGAACGCAGGCTCAAGGTTGACACCATCTGCATCGCGGTCGGACTGACCCCGCTTTCGGAAGTCCTCGCGCAGGCCGGTTGCCGGATGCTCTACGTGCCCGAACTCGGCGGCCACGTCGCCTGGCACGACGACGAGATGCGGACCAGCATCGAGAGCATCTTCCTCGCCGGGGACATCGCCGGCATCGAGGAAGCCTCGACCGCAATGCTCGAAGGCCGGGTCGCCGGTGCGGCCGCGGCCATCGCCCTGCGCGGTGAGTCACCAAGACCGCGCGCGCTCATCGAA
>DSBX01000369.1 GCA_011049385.1 Caldifarciminota bacterium
GCGCGCAGTGTCATTCTCTCGGCCCAGTGTCGCGGCGTCATCCTTTACACCCTGGCCCGGCGCGGCGTGGCGGTGACCGAGGTCACGCCCGCGACGATCAAACTGAGCGTGACCGGCAGTGGCCGGGCCTCGAAGACCCAGATGAACTATATGGTGCGGCAGGTGCTGGGGCTGGATGAGCGGGTGCCCGAGCACGCGGCCGACGCGCTGGCCGCGGCGTACTGCCTCAGGAAGCGGCGCCGGGGTTTTCCGGCGGTTTCGCCCGGCCACTTGACCACCCGGCCGCTGGACCGTTCTCCTTTATGATTGCGCTCGTCGCCGGGCGGCTGGCCGAGAAGGAACCGACCCGGGTGATGGTGGACTGCCGAGGCATCGGCTTTGAGCTTCGGGTGCCGCTTTCGACTTCGAACCGGCTGGGTTCGGTCGGCGAGCAGGTCTCGTTGCTGGTCGTACCCCGACTGACCCGGGAGGGGATGGACCTGTTCGGCTTCCTCGACCCGGCCGAGCGCGATACCTTCCGGCTGTTGCTGTCGGTGACCGGCATCGGGCCGAAGGCCGGGCTCAACATCCTTTCCCGTTTCAGCCCGGATGAGGTGCGCGAGCTCATCGCCGCGGGCCGGGCCGACGTCATCCGCACCGTGCCCGGCATCGGGCCGAAGCGGGCGGAGCGGGTCCTGCGCGAGCTGGCCGAGAAATCGCCCGGGCCCGAGGTCGCGACCGGCACGCTGGCGGACGCGGAATCGGCGCTGGTTTCGCTCGGGCTGACGCGCCGGGAGGCGCGGGCCCGGCTCGGCCGGGTGCCGAACGCGGCCGGGCTCGACCTGGCCGCGTTGCTCAGGTTCGCGCTCCAGCAGAGAGATTGAGTCGTGAGTGAAGGCGAGCGACTCATCACCCCGCGCCGGCTTTCGGGCGAGGAGGCGCTGGACGAGCAGATCAGGCCGCGGCGGCTGGATGAGTTTGTCGGCCAGCCCCGGCTGAAGGAGAACCTGCGCGTGTTCATCGAGGCGGCCCGGCTCCGGGCCGAGCCGCTGGAGCACGTGCTGTTGTTCGGCCCGCCCGGGCTGGGCAAGACCACGCTCGCCTACATCATCGCGGGCGAAATGGGCGCGGGCATCCGGTGCAGTTCCGGCCCGATCCTGGAGCGGCCGGTGGACCTGGCCGGCGTGCTGACCGGCCTTGTCGCCGGCGACGTCTTCTTCATTGACGAGATTCACCGCACCAACAAGGCGGTGGAGGAGTTTCTCTACCCCGCGCTCGAAGATTACACGATTGACGTGATGATTGACCGCGGGCCGGGCGCGCGCTCGGAACGGATCGGGCTGTGCCGGTTCACGCTGGTCGGCGCGACGACCCGGTCCGGCCTCCTGACCGCGCCCTTGCGCTCGCGGTTCGGGATGGCGTTCCGGCTTGACTACTACCCGGCCGAGGAGCTGGCGCGGATTGTCGAACGCTCGGCCCGGATTCTCGACGTGCCGGTGGAGCCGGAGAGCGCGCGGGAAATCGCGGGCCGGGCCCGGGGCACGCCGCGCATCGCCAACCGGCTCCTGCGTCGGGTGCGCGACTTCGCCCAGGTCGAGGGCCGGGAGCGGGTGGACCTGGCAATCACCCGCTACGCGCTGGACCGGCTCGAAGTGGACGCGCGCGGGCTGGACGAGATGGACAAGCGCATTCTCTTGACCATCATTGACAAGTTCGGGGGCGGGCCGGTGGGCGGCTCGACGCTGGCGGTGGCGGTGGGCGAGGACGCGCGCACGCTCGAGGAGGAGTACGAGCCACTCCTGGTCCAGGAGGGGTTCATCCAGCGCACCCCGCGCGGCCGGACCGCGACCGCGCTGGCCTACCGGCATTTTGGCCGGCGGCCGTCGCGGCCCGGGCAGGCCGAGCTGGACCTGGGCGGCGAGGACCGCTGAGCCCGCGTCGCGTCAGAGGCGGCGCAGGCCGGGGTGGAGGAAATTGACGACGACCAAACTGACCAGGACCACACACCCGCCGACCAGCGCCGAGACCGGCGCGCCGAAGCGCTGGGCAATCGCGCCGGAGAGGAAACTGCCGAAGGGGTAGACCCCGCTGAAGCTGAGCGCGAAGACGCTCATCACCCGGCCGCGGAACTCCTGCGGCGCGAGATCC
>DSBX01000373.1 GCA_011049385.1 Caldifarciminota bacterium
AGGCAGAGAAATCGGAACCCGCAAACTACCTCCGAAACCCAAACCAAGGCCCAAACCCCGACGGACGGGCTATGACGTTTTCGCTGTGCATCAGCTATGACGTTTTCGCTGTGGTTTGACACCATCTTGACGAATGGCCCAAACGGTGTTATAACCCTGCATGGTCAAGCGACCGGTCGGACATCGAACGCGCTTCGGCATCCGGGAGCGGCTGGTCGTCTGGTTGCTGGTCTTCGGCCTCGTCCCGGTTGTCGGCACCTCGATTCTCGGTCACTGGTTGATGACGCAAGTGGCCACCGAGGCGGCCGGCACGAGGTTCGCCGCGGTGGCCGAGCGCATCGCCGGCCTGGTTGACGCCGAACTGCGCCACCTGGTCTCGGACCTCGGCGGCCCGGACCCGGGCTTTCCCGCCCTCGCCCGTGCGCTCGCCGGCTCTTCCGTACCGCGTCCCGCGCCGGGCGATTCCGCCGCCGTGCTCGACCACCCGCTGGTGGCCCGGCTGGCGGAGATTCGCGACCGGGACCCGGACCGCTACCTCAGCGTTGCCGCGACCGATACCGCCGGCACCGTCATTGCTTCAACCGACCCGCTCGCCTCTCCCTTCCTCGGCCGCGAAGAGTGGTGGCAGTCGGCCTGGAACCGGGGCCGGGGCGCAATCGCAATGGGCCGGCTCGCGCGTCTCAACGACCGCTGGCAAGTCACCCTCGCCCTGCCCATCCGCGACGGGACGGACCGGCCGCTCGGGATTCTCACCGTCGCGGCCGACCTGACCGACATCGCCGGCATCATCCGGGAAGCCGAGGTCGGCGCAACCGGCGTGACGGCGATCACGTCCGGCTACGGCGACGTGCTCATCACTTCGCCGGCCGGCGGTCGGCGCGCGCCGGTCGTCAATACCGACCGGCGGCGTCGGTTCTCCACGGGCAGCCCGGCCTGGTACTCGGGCCGCGGCCTGCTCGGCCGCGATGCGGTGATCGCCCTCGCCCCGGTGCGGACCACCGCCGGCCGCAGTTTCGGCGGTGCAAGCTGGCATGTCTCGGTCGAGCAGGACAAGGCCGAGGTCCTCGCGCCGACCCATCTCTACGGCCGTTTTGCGCTCGGCTTCACGCTCGTCCTCGCCGCCGCGGTGCTGATTGTCGGCCTGTTCCTGAGCGGGCGCATCGCCCGCCCCCTCCACAAACTGCGAGACGGCGCCCGCCGCATCGGCGCGGGACGGCTCGACCTCCGGCTCGATATCACCACCCGCGACGAAATCGGGGAACTGGCCGGCGAGTTCAACGCCATGGCCGCGCGCCTGCGCGAGTCCTACCAGGGTCTCGAAGACCGGGTGCGAACCGCCACCGCCGAGCTCGCCCGGGAACGAAACTCGCTCGAGGCCATCGTTGCCGCGCTCGGCGAAGGCCTGATGGTCGTGGACACCGGGCACCGGGTCGTGATGTGGAACCGCACCGCGGAGGCGATGACCGGGTTCAAGGCGGAGGAAGTCATCGGCCGTCCCAGCGAGGACTTCCTCGAAGCCGAGGTGTTCCATCAAGAAGGCTGCAGCCCGACCGCCCCGAACAGCCGGGACGCGACCGACCGGCCGCCGACCCCGTCCTTCCTCGTCCGCCGCGACGGCGACCGCCTGCCGGTCGCGGTCACCGCCTCGCCGCTCCGCGACGCCGACGGCCAGGACCGGGGCTGTGTCGTCATCCTGCGCGATGTCAGCCGCGAACTCGAGGTGGACCGGCTGAAATCTGAAGTCGTCTCGACCGTATCGCACGAGCTCCGCTCACCGCTGACCTCGGTTGTCGGTTTCGCGGAACTGCTCAACACCCCGGGACTGACCGACGAGAAGCGAAACCAGTACACACGGTTCATCATCACCGAAGGCCACCGGCTCGAACAGATGGTTGACGACTTCCTGACCCTGTCCCGCATCGAATCGGGCCGATTGGAGCTCGAGTTCGAAGAGGTCGACCTGCGGGAACTGGTCGCCGGGCTCTTCACGGTCGAAGCGCCGGTGCACCCGCGCCACCAGTTGCGCTGTGACATCCCGCCCGGGTTCCCCCGGGTCCGGGCCGACCGCGAACGCCTCCGGCGTGCGCTCCACAACCTCATTGACAACGCCATCAAGTACTCGCCCGA
>DSBX01000211.1 GCA_011049385.1 Caldifarciminota bacterium
AACCAAGGCCCAAACCCCGACGGACGGGCTATGACGTTTTCGCTGTGCATCAGCTATGACGTTTTCGCTGTGGTTTGACAGCGCGGTAATCACCCGGTGTGGATGCAACGCGACAATGCAATGTCCTACCTGCCACCGATGACTGTCTGCCGATGCGGACCGGTTCCGCGCTGACCCGAACCGGTCTTCACAAGAGCAGACGCTAGATGGCTCGAAGCCGTCCGCGAGACCCTTGCCGGCACGACACGCTTCCTGCAACGCCGATTCCGGGTTCCCTCTGTGACACTCCAGTCAGAACGCCGGGCATCCGTACCCCTCGCCTTGAGGAAAGCGGCAGGAAGCAACCGGTCCGGTGTGCGGCGCAGAACACGGCGGAGTGCGGTGTGAAGAACCCGGGGCAGTGCCTGGTGAACACTCCGGCACAGTATCTGCCGCATTCTCCGCTGGAGCACCCGTCGAGGCAGGCAGGGGGGTATACCCGGGGTATACCCCCGGACAGTCCCGGGAACCGACCGGAGGGTCACGGAGTACTTCAGGTCCGCGGAAGGCCAGTCAAGATAACGACTGTATACTCAGCAGTTTGCGTCGCCTCGCCCACGCCCGGTGGATGACGCCGTATCACGTCAGATTCTCGGCAACGTATGACCATGCAGAACCTGCCCGCCTGCCGGTCTGCGACCTGAAGAACGCGGCGGTTGAAGGACCTCCCGGCGGTAGCCAGTGGATCAACCCAATACTCTGTTCCGAGTGGTGAACCGGGAGCGTCTCACATCGGCCCCGGAGAACCCGGAGCGCGTGACCGGAGACCGGCCTGCCGTCTTACACGGCCGTCAATGGCAGGCGCAACACCAGCCCATTGCACCCCCCCACACACACACCGACAACAACGGCTTGACAGCCGGGGCTTAGCCACTACAATCATTCATCAAAAGGAGGAACTCCGTTATGCGTCGATTCGCGCTCGGGTTGATAGTGTTCGCAGTGGCGGCCGGTATGCTCCTCACCGCCGGTTGCCAGCGGGACCGCTCGTTCCGAATTCTCTCGATCAACCAGGGAGAAATACTCCTCAGTGACCTCGTTGACTTCGGCGAGATTGTGATTCGCGAACCGGGTGGGGAACCGGAGCGATACGAGATATCAGAAGTCCCGACCGATATCGTGGATATGGACCTGCAGTATGTCGAAATGGGCCTAGGGCTTCCCACCTGGACGCCATACCTCGCCAACGTCGAACGGGCAACCATCAGCTACGTCAACCTGGAAACCGGCGAAACCTACGAAGCGGTCCAGGTAGCACTGTCCGCCGCGGTCCAGGCCGACCCCGAAGGCAGGCGGAGCACGCGCGTCCAAATCGCCATCGCCCCGGGCCAATGGAAGGCGAGTACCTTCGAAGACTACCTGCAGACCGCGCCGGAAGACGACGACTACGGCCCGGTCGCCACGGTCAAGGCCACGGTAACGGTCGAAGGCATTGACTATGTCTCCACCAACCGGGTCCGTGCGACCAAGGACTGCTTGATCATCTTCGGCAACTTCTGGGACGAACCGAGCCGGTTGGGGCAGTAGTCCGCACCGAAATCCGCAGAGCTGCCGCAACCGTGCGGCAGTTCTGCACGTAGACCGAACACAAAGGAGGACCGTATGAAGAGAACCATAATCGTAGCCGCTCTCGTCCTGCTGCTTCCGAGTCTGCTTGCCGCATACCCGGGCATCGGCGGCGGCCGCGGACTCTTCCGGGTGCAGAACGCGCTCGTCGAGTCCGACGCCGGCCTCACCATTTCCCTGAACGCCATCGGCCGCAATCCCACATCAGGAACAGACAACGGCTGGGTTGCTGACCTCATTGCGCCTGAACTCAGCTATGCGCCCCTCTCCACCCGGTGGGTCGGGGCCGAACTCTTCGCCAACTGGGGCGGCATCTTCCAGTACGCGCCGGACACGTCAACCAAACAGAACCACGAGTTGACCTGGGGCCTGCACGACCTGAAGACCGGGGCGAAGCTCTCCATCCCGTTCATCCCGGTGCTCAAACTGGGCGCCATTGTTGACTACAACTTCTACAGCCGCGAAGAAAAGGACTGGCTCGACCCCAACGCCATCCCGATGCAGGATGGCCTGGGC
>DSBX01000018.1 GCA_011049385.1 Caldifarciminota bacterium
GATGAGTACCGTCGCCCCTTGCATGGTGGTCACACGTCGAGCTGCCCGCGGTCAGGTTGCCTGCCGCGTACTGCTCCAAGACCGCCGCCACGGGTCCGGATATTCCCATACACATCTCGATGTTCTGCTCCGCGAAGAGCGCCTGGGCCCGCGGGCCCGCGCCGCCGCAGATTATCACCTTCGCGCCCTTCTCGGCCAGGAACCCGGGCAGGAAGCCCGGCTCGTGCCCGGGGTTGGAGACCGACTCGGTCTTCATCACCTTGCCGTTCTCAATGTCGGCCAGCGTGTATTCCGAGCATCGGCCGAAATGGGCCGACACCATCCCGTTATCGGTCGCAACCGCAACTTTCACTTCACCTCCGCTTCGATCACTCTTTCGACCACTTCCAGCAGCACCTTGCTTGCCGGCGAATCCGGGTGCGCGCTGATGAGCGGCAAACCCTCGTCACCCGACCCGACCATCGCCGGGTCGATCGGCACCCTGCCCAGCAGGGGCACCAGCATCTCGCGCGCCATCGCCCCGCCACCGCCGGACTTGAACAGCTCGATCTCCTTGCCGCAGTGCGGACAGGCAAGCCCGCTCATATTCTCGACCACGCCCAGCACCCGGAGCTTGAGCATCTCCGCGAACTTCACCGCCCGCCGGGTGTCCATCAGCGCGACTTCCTGCGGCGTCGTCACGACCAGCGCCGCGGTCGCCGGGATGAGCTGGGCCACGGTCAGCGGCTCGTCGCCGGTCCCGGGCGGCGAATCGATGACCAGCCAGTCCAGTTCGCCCCAGTCCACGTCGCCGAGGAACTGCTGGATGACCCGCATCTTCATCGGCCCGCGCCAGACCACCGGCAGGTCCTTGCCCTCGAGCAGGTAGGCCATCGAAACCAGCTTGATACCGTGGGCCACCTCGACCGGCCTGATCTTCTCGCCCGGGGTCATCCCCAGCGACTCGCCCTCGGCCCCGAGCATCTTCGCCACGTTCGGGCCGTGGATGTCCACGTCCAGCATCCCGACCCTGCGACCCTTGAGCGCCAGCCCGACCGCGACGTTCACCGCGACCGTCGACTTGCCGACCCCGCCCTTGCCGCTGAACACCAGCAGCCGGTTGCGGATCCGGCCCAGCGTCTCGTCGATCTTCGCCTGTTCCTTCGGGTCAATCCCGGGCGCGGCCACTAGCGTCCCCCCATCCCGTGATGCGCGGGCCCGGTCGGTCCATCGGTTGTGGCCAACTCGCCGTTCTTGAACGCGGCCACCGCCTGCGCCACCGTCCCGGTTGCGCCCGCGTACACCTTCACCCCGGCCGCGTTCAGCGTCGCGAAAGCCTTGGGCCCGCAGTTCCCGGTCAGCACCGCCTCGACACCGCGGTCGGCCAGCATCTGCGCGACCTGGACCCCGACCCCGCTCCCCGATTCGGCCGCGGCATTCGCGGTCGCCTCACTTACCATCGTCTCGGTATCAACGAACTGGAAATACGAACACCTGCCGAACCGCTCGTCCACCGCCGCGTCAATACCCGGGCCGGTGGCGCTGACTGCTACTTTCATTGCTTTCCTCCTGGCTTGCGCACCAGCTCCGACCGGCCGCATCTCGGGCAGTCGGCGGTGCTGTCTTCAGGCATTTCTTCCCACTCGAAACCGCACTCCCGGCAGCGGATGCCGGTGAGTTCCTGCACCCCGGCGCCGCGCTCGAACAACAGCGCCTTGCCGTGCAGCAGCGCGTCGGCAACCTTGCGCCGCGCGCTGGCGAGAATCCGTCCGAAGGTCGGCCGCGACACCTTCATGCTGTCCGCCGCCTCTTCCTGGTACCTGCCCTCGAGGTCGGCCAGCCGCAACGCCTCGACCTCGTCGAGGGTCAGCACCACGGTTGTGAGCGACCGCATCGGCACACCCCGGGGCTTAAACGACATGCTGGCCGGCCGTCCCAGCACCCAGCGGCATCGCTTAGGCCTTGGCATCTCGCCTCCCACCGAGGTGCCGCGCGAGCCAGCCCGAGTTCGCATCCGGGTGAGCGTCGAACTCCGGGACATAGGGCTTGATGTCCAGCAGCGGGGTGCCGTCAAGCATGTCCACGTGGCGCACCCTCAGCCGGCCGGACCGGTACGACAGCAGCCTGAGCAC
>DSBX01000066.1 GCA_011049385.1 Caldifarciminota bacterium
CAGCGGAGACCGAGAAACCGAGCCTGCCGTCGGAGAACTCGCCTATCAGCCTGCCGCCCTCTCCCTGGTCGGTGATGTTGGTGTAGTCAACGTTGGCGGTCGGGATGATATCAAGGAACCCGACGCCGGAACCCTTCTCGGTCTTCACCTCGATCAGGGTCATAGCGACATCAACCATCACCTCGGTTCCGGTGGTCATATCCTCGACCATACCCTCGTACATCTTGAGCACCCGGTCCAACCGCACCCGTTCTTTGCTGGACATAATCCGGCCGGAAACTATGAGCTTGTCTCCGACCGGCGTGACAGTTATGTCCTGTAGATCGGCAAGTAGGGTGCGGATTTCTTGGGGCGAGATCGGTACTCTCGCATCGCTGACCTCCACCACATAGGTCCGCGGTCCGTGACTAGTACTCACGGTGAATGATGCCCTGCCGGCTCTCAGGCCCTTTATGTCCATCGTATTGTCTCGTAGACTACTCAGCGTGAAGTAGTCGCTATAGTCGCCGCGCACTCTGCCGGGGAAGGAGTACCCCGGAACGCTGACTGTTTTTATTTCGCCAACCCGGACGGCGAAATCCCTGGCCAGTCCGCTCCCGCATAACACGAGACACAGGAGCACGAAGGTAATGCCTTCTTTTCTCATCTCTGTATCCGTCCCTCCGGTTCTGGAATGATTCTTCTGTCTTCCGGAATTGGCCTGGGGCCAGACTTGCCTCTCATTATCGGGTCGCCCCTGAGCTTCGGAATATCGTCCACGCTCACCTCCAGGTCCGTGCCTTCTTCCTGACCTTCCTTGCGTACGGCAAAGGATAGCTGGGTAACATTCTGACGCGCCACCTGCAATGCCAGCGCCTGGTCCGGTGTCACTGCCAGAACCAGCGACCGGCCGATGCGCATCAGCACCCGCGCGTTCTCGTATAGCTGGAACGCGTGGGTCTTGTTGTTCTTGATGTATGAAGCGTATATATCTATCCGCGTGCCGGGGGGAACCGCCTCGGTGAGCGGGGTGTTGAAGGTAATCGAATACGCCCGCTCGTCCTCTATCAGTTGCCGGCTCATCTCTTCCGTGAATACCGCCGACTCCACGAACTGCATATACAACGGTTGGCCCCTGTCGAGCCCGACCGCGAGATGCTGGCCCAGCACCAGCGGCTTGTCCGAAGGAACGGCCACGCGCCCGGTCACCGCGCCCTGGGGGACTTTCGCCTCTTCCAGCATCGCCGCCTCAAGCTGTACTCCCGGCTCGAGTTTCTGGCTCGCGACCAGCACGTCCACCAGTTTCTCGCCCCGCTGGCGGGCGTTGATATAGACATTCAGCAGGACCACCGCAATCGCGCCCAGCACCAGCGCGATGACCAGTATCCGCCAGTCCTTCTTCGTCACTACCGACTGCCCGGCTTCATCGCTCATGAACCACTCCTTGTTGATATTGCGTCTGCCGAAGCATCATCCGGGCCGGCGTGAATGACCCCGGCCCCGGTTTCGTCCTTCTGTCCGGGAAGCTTCCTCGGCTCCGCCGCCCGTCCTGCCAGCCGCGCCACCCGCGTCGAGTTCAACCTCACTACCACACTGCCCCCGCCGTCCGGAGCGGGATAGACAAGCTGAAGGTCCGCGTCTCCGGCCGCCCGGCGCACGAACGCGACCCGGATGTCGGCCAGTTCGAACCGCTCGACGCTGTCGCCCGGCGTTACATTCTCCCGCAGGACCGAATCCGCCACCGCGTCGGCCCGGCCGCGTGCCCGGGAAAAGGGCAGGGGCGTCTCGCGGGCCTCAGCAACGGCCACCGGCTCGAACGCGACCGGCTCCGCCGGCCTTGCCGTCAGCCTCGGCGCAAGCCCGATGCCGACCCGCACCATCACGATTACCAGCACGAGCGTGACCAGCACCCGGCCGCTGAAATCCAGAACCCGCCTCAGAATCGCAACCCCCCGAATAGAAAGCGCTCGAGCCCCCAGTAGGGTGGCGGAGGCGTCGGCGAGTCGCCCGCTTCGCTGATGACCTTGTCCTCCTGCACCGCCGCGAATAGCGCCTTGGAGTAGAGGCCGTCAAGCGAGTCCCGGGTCATCCGGCGGTCGAACCGCCAGGTATGCCGGGTCGCGGCATAACCC
>DSBX01000344.1 GCA_011049385.1 Caldifarciminota bacterium
CATCCAGGGCGCGGCGGGCATCGCCCTGCGCCACGCTTCCGAGGCTCAGCTCAGGTTCATCTCGCCCGCGACCCGGCTCGAGTTCGAGCGGGCCGACTGCCTGCTCTCCTTCTGGGGCGGATGGAACACCCGCGAGATGAGCGGCGTGAATCCGAAGAGAATGGCGCTGGTGCAGGTCTCCCGCAAGCCGCTCTTCGACACGATGCTCAAGCGCATCGCCAGCGGCTCACTGCGCTGGTGCGGCACCCAGTATCCGACCCACGCCGCAGCCCAGGACGCGGAAATGTCGCTTGAAGACTATGAGGACTTCGTCTTCCGGGCCGGCCTCCTGCACAAGAAGGACCCGGTCGCGGAGTGGCACAAGGTCTCGGCCCGCCAGGCCCGGACCGCGAAGTTCCTCGGCACGCTCAAGACCATCCGCATCGAAGGCCCGGATACCGACATCACCTTCAACGTCGCCGGCCGCAAGTGGATAAACTGTGACGGCCACGAAAACTTCCCGGACGGCGAGATCTTCACCGGCCCGGTCGAGAACTCGGCCGAAGGCCGCATCCGCTACAGCTTCCCGGCGGTCCATGCGGGCCGTGAGGTTACCGGCATCCGGCTCACCTTCCGCAAGGGCCTGGTCGTGGAAGCGAAGGCGGACAAGAACGAAGCATACCTTCACGCGATGCTCGATACCGACAAGGGCGCGCGCCGGGTCGGTGAACTGGCCTTCGGCACCAACTACGGCATCACCCGGTTCACCAGGAACACGCTCTTCGACGAGAAGATCGGCGGTACGATGCACATCGCCGTCGGCGCTTCCCTGCCCGAGTCCGGTGGCCGCAACAAGTCGGCCCTGCACTGGGATATGGTCTGCGACACCCGCAAGGGCTTTACCGTCTACGGCGACGGCCGGCCGATTCATCGCAACGGCCGGTTCCTCAAGCCATGAGATTCAAAGAAGAATTCGACGCGGTGCGCGCACTGGTCCGGTCAGCCCAGCGGCCGGAAGACGCCCAGGCCCGGGTCGTGCTCTACCTCTACGAGAACTTCGGCGACTACGACTGGGTGGGCATTTACCGACTCGAAGGCACCGAGCTTCTGCTTGGGCCCTGGCAGGGCAACGCCCCGACCGAGCACGTCCGAATCCCGGCCGGGCAGGGTGTCTGCGGGGCCTGCGCGCTCTCGGGCCGAACGGAACTTGTGCCCGACGTCTCGGTGGACCCACGCTACCTCGCTTGCTTCAGCGAGACGAAGTCGGAAGTTGTCGTGCCGATAACGGTCCGGGGCCGGTTCTGGGGTGAGATTGACATAGATTCATCCACACCCGGCGCATTCAGCCCGGCCGACGTCGAGTTCCTGGAAGCGGTGGCCGGTCTCCTGGCCGGGATGCTCTGATCCCCGGCCGGACGCGGGCAGGGCGGAGCCGCCGGGCCGGGCTGGACAGGCGAGGGCCGGGGGCTAGAATCACGGCGTGAGCGGACGGAGTGTGCTGAGCGCCGGCCATTCGAACCACGAGCAGGCGGAGTTCCTGGCCTTGTTGCGCCGGCATTCGGTTACGCTGGTCGCGGATGTGCGGTCCGCGCCGTATTCGCACCACGCGCCGCAGTTCAACCGGGAAATGCTGGCCGCGGCGGTGGAGCGGGCGGGAATGGAGTATGTGTACCTGGGCCGGGAGCTGGGCGGGAAGCCGGAGCCGCCGGTGCCGTTGGAGCGCATCGCCAAGAGTCCGGAGTTCATCCGGGGCGTTGAGCGGCTGGCCGGGCTGGCCGCGGAGCGACAGGTCGCCATCATCTGCGGGGAGGAGAACCCGGCGCGGTGTCACCGGCGGTTGTTGATTGCTCCCGTGCTTGGGCGGCTCGGGGTGGAGATGCGGCACGTCCGGGCCGACGGCCGGGTGCAGTCGGATGATGAGGTGGAGCGGGAGGCGAGCGGGGGGCAGACATCGCTCGAATTCGGGGAGTGAGGGGGCATTTCGGATTCCTGATTGCGGAGAAGACGCGGCCCGGCGACCGGGTTCGTCCCAATTCCGATATTGACAGGCGGTGCTGGTCGGATCGGACGATTTGTGGTCCCAGGTAGCGAGCAGTGACGGTCTTCAAGGCTATGTGGTGCGACAGAGCC
>DSBX01000327.1 GCA_011049385.1 Caldifarciminota bacterium
CGAAGGTCGTGACGGCGTGGCGAGCGCGGGCCGGGTGCCCGGCGGCGCGGCGTACGTGCGCGTGGGGCCGAACCCGCTCGTGGGCGGGCTTGCGACCCTGCGCTACAGCCTGCCCAAGGCCGGACCGGCCGCGGTGGCGGTGTACGACGTGGCGGGCCGGTCCGTGTTCTCGACCCGGACACCGGGGCACCTGGCCACCGGGTCACTTTCGCTGGATATGCGGAGCTTGAGCGCGGGCATCTACCTCGTACAGGTGGAAGCCGGCGACTACTCGGCGACGCAGAAGCTGGTAGTGCAGAAGTAGCGGCGCGGGACATAACCGGATTATCCGATAATCCGGATTGTGTCCCAAGCCGACAAGTCCGACACCGGGGCGGGCATCCTGCCCGCCCCGGGTTTTTCTGCTTGACGGTTCGGCCGAGGGGGCTATAATCCACCGTAGCTTCAGCCTGAAGTTGCGGAGTGGGGCCGTCTTTCCGCAGTCTTCCGGAGCAGTGCCGGGTTACACCGAATCATTATTGGTCTGTTTACCGAGCCGCCACTGGCGTGGCCCGTGCGTTGCGGTGGAGCTGAAGCATATCCAAGCCAGGGGCAGCCAAACCAAGGAGGTCTGAGATGACCCGAACCGCTACGATGAGGAGCCTGATGCTGATTGCCTTGCTGGCATCAGCGGCCCTCGCCATATCCCCCCACGACGTCTTCGACAGCTGGACGCCGCCGGAGGGCATGTATCCCGAACCGACCCTGCTGAGGGTGCCGCCGGCCGGCCCGGCGACCCCGGACGCGCTGGCCCGCCGGGCCGGGCGCGGCCCGGGCCGGGACCTGCCCGACGAGTACAACTGGCGGCAGGCCGGCCACAACAACGCCGCGACCGGCTACAACCCGCTCGTGGCCCAGAGCGATGCCGCCTACCTCTGGTTCAAGCAGGCGACCGGCACGAGCTGGATGCCCTGGGGCGGTTACCCGATCGAGACCGACGACTACGTGTTGTTCGTGGACCACAACCCGGGCAACATCACCGCCTGGGACAAGTCCGACGGCACGCTGGTCTGGCAGCAGTTGTGCGGCAATCAGACCTATCGCGGCCGCCTCCGGCCGCCCCAACCCGCGGCTTTTGACCACGAGGGCGTGAGCTATGTCGCCGCGCTCGGCTACCAGTCCGGCGCCGGCACCTTCATCTGCTGGCGGCTCAGCGACGGGGTCGAGATGTGGCGGACGCCGATTACCCTGAGCACGACGCTCGGCGCCTACAAGGCCCGGCCGATGTACATTGACGGCAACATCTACTTCACGCTCCACTCCGAGGCGGGCACCCCGCGGCCGATTTACCGCGTCAACGCCGGGACCGGCGTGGCGACCAGCCTCACGACCCGGGCGTACGAATCCTGGGGCGGGATGTGCTCGGACGGCGAGTATCTGTACGTGACCGAGGGCCGCTCCGGCCAGGCCCGGATGCACAAGTACGACCTCGACGGCAACCTCGTCGCCTCCAGCCCGAGCCAGGGCACGAACCTGCTCGAGACCTTCCCGGCGGTGTATGACGGCAAGGTCTACGCAGGCTGGTCCAGCAGTTCCAGTTCGGGCGCGCAGGTGGTCGCGTTCAACACCTCGGACATGAGCGTGGCCTGGACCCGGACCGGGCTCATCGGCGGGTTCGACTCGCAGTGGTTCGCGGTGGACGAGTTCGGCGGCGGCAATGTCTACATCAGCCCGTACGCGGGCTCGGGCCAGGGCTATGTCTACGCCCTGCGCCAGTCGGACGGAAGCAACGCCTGGACCCCGTTCAACATCCCGAACTCGAGAATCTACAACGGCGGGCTCGCGGTCACCGGCGACCCGGGCAGCAGCCACCGGCTGTATTTCACGCCGGGCTACTACGGCGTCAACGGCTCGCTGTTGGTACTCAACGCGGACAGCGGCACCGTCATCCAGGACCTGCAGTACCCGTCCGGCGAGCAGATGTTCTGCGGCACCGGCCGCACCGGCAACGGCGTGATGTCCAAGACCGGGTACGGCAGTCTCTACTACTGGGAAGTCGAAGACCTGATGGTCAACCAGAGCGTCGCGCCGGTCGCGATTCTCGCGCCCGCGGGCGCG
>DSBX01000037.1 GCA_011049385.1 Caldifarciminota bacterium
CGGCCTCGGTGAAGACTGGTTCCTGCAACATATAGCCAGTCTACCCGGTAACACTGTCCAAGCAGGCAGGTATGACATTTTCGCGTTGTAGTTAGCTATGACATTATCGCGTTGCATCCACATTTCGTTTCGCCCGGGTTGACGTTCGGGTCGGAGATTGTATCCTGATTGCCCTCTGATGGCCATTGTCATTTCATCCGAACCGCCGAAGCGCTCGGGGCAGGTGATTGACGCCGTTGCGCCCGGCGTTCCCGGCGGTTGCTTTCGACAGGAGGTAGCGTGAAGGTTGCGGTTTGCGTGAAGCGGGTGCCGGATATCGCCGAGGCCGACGTGCGGGTGGACAGCACCGGCCGGGACGTCGTCCGGGACCGGTTCCAGTTCACCATCAACGAGGCGGACAATTATGCGCTGGAGGAGGCCCTGCTCCTGAAGGAGAACCACGAGGCCGAGGTGACGCTGGTGACGGTCGGCGGCGCCGAGGTGGCCGAGGTGCTCCGGATGGGCCTCGCCAAGGGCGCGGCGCGGGCGGTGCGCGTTGACTCGGCCGGGCTGGAGGAGTCGGACGCGGCGAACTTGGCCCGGGTGCTGGCCGCCTACTTCCGGCAGGAGGAGTTCGACCTGGTGCTCTGCGGCGCGATCGCGCAGGATACCGAGGATTCGCAGGTCGGGCCGGCGCTGGCCGGGTACCTGGACCGGCCGCACGCGAGCTACGTCGTGAAGCTGGAGCCGTCCGACGAGGCGATGACGGTGAAGCGTGAGCTTGAGGGCGGCCTGCTGGAGGTGAAGGAACTGCCCCTGCCCTGCGTGGTGACGATCCAGACCGGCGGCAATACCCCGCGCTATGCTTCGATTCTCGGCATCAAGCGGGCCGGGTCGAAGCCGGTGGACGAGTTGACCATCGAGGGCCTGGGGCTGGCCGCGGAGGAATACGGCGCGGCCGGGTCGAAGACGAAGCTCCTGAAGCTGTACGCGCCCGAGGTGACCGGCACCGCGGAGATGATCGAGGGTGATGTGCCGGAGAAGGCGGCGCGGGTCGCGGCGGTGCTGAAGGAAAGGGGGCTCCTGTGAGCGGCGTGCTGGTCCTCATCGAGCATCGGCAGGGCGCGGTCCGTGACGTGAGCTGGGAGATGCTGGCCGCGGGCCGGAAGCTGGCCCTGGAGCTGGGCACCGGCTGCGCCGCGGTGCTGTTCGGCGGCGACGAGGCGATGGCCGCGTCGGCGGCGGGCCGGGTCGAGCAGGTGATTCACGCGCGGCACGAACTGCTGGCGGACTTCAACTACGAGGCGTACCAGCGGGCGCTGGTCGCACTGGTGCGCGAGCGCGGGGCTTCGGTCGTGCTCGTCGCCCATACCGCGTTCGGCGCGGACCTCGGGCCGAGCCTGGCGGTGGCGCTGGACTGCGCGGTGGTTTCGGACGCGGTCGGTTTCGCGAAGAGCGATGAGGGGCTGGTGGTGACGCGCGGGCTTTACGCCAGCAAGCTCTGCGCGGACCGGCTGGTGCCGGCGATGCCGGTGGTGCTGATGGGTCGGCAGTCGAACTTCAAGCCTGACGAACCCGGGGTCGGGGGCGCGGTCGAGGCGTGGGACCCGGCGGGCGTGCTGGCCGAGCCGCTCCGGACCCGGTTCATCACTCTTGAGGAACTGCCGGTCACCGGGATTGACATCACCAAGGCCGAGGTCGTCATCGGCGTCGGTCGCGGGGTGAAGGAGGAGGCGAACCTCGTGCCGGTGCGGGAGCTGGCCGAGGCGCTGGGCGCGGTGCTGGCCGGGTCGCGGCCGGTGATTGACGCGGGCTGGCTGGAGAAGGAGCGGCAGGTCGGTTCGTCCGGCAAGACGGTGAAGCCGAAGCTGTACATCGCGCTCGGGATCTCCGGTTCGTTCCAGCACGTCGCCGGGATGAAGGGCGCGGAGACGATCATCGCGGTGAACAAGGACCCGCGCGCGCCGATCTTCTCGGTGGCGCATTACGGCATCGTTGATGACCTGCTCAAGGTTGTGCCGGCGCTGAAACAGAAGCTGGAGGAGATGAAATCGTGAGCCTGGACAAGGGACCGCGAATCGGCGTCTATGTCTGTCATTGCGGCACGAACATCGC
>DSBX01000362.1 GCA_011049385.1 Caldifarciminota bacterium
GCCTCGGTGAAGACTGGTTCTTGCAACATGTAGCCAGTCTACCCGGTAACGCTGTCCAAGCAGGCAGGTATGACATTTTCGCGTTGTAGTTAGCTATGACATTATCGCGTTGCATCCACACGGACCGCCTGCAATGGTTGACCCCGGCCCGGCAGGAACTATATTCTAGCGGCATGAATGACTTCCTCTCGCCCCGCCCGGGCCGTGAGCCACACCCGACGGTGACCGGACGATGATCTCGGGCCGGCTGGTCGTGACCGGAGAAGTCGGACTGCACGCGCGTCCGGCCGCCGAGTTCGTGCGCGAAGCCGAGCGTTTCAAATCACAAGTCCGTGTTTCGAAGGACGGGATGTGGGCGAACGGAAAGAGCATTCTCGCCCTGCTGACGCTGGCCGCCGAAACCGGGAGCGAACTGGTACTGGAGGTCGAGGGCGAGGACGAGAGCGAGGCCTTCCCGGTCCTGAAGGCGAAGCTGGAGGGCGCTTTTGATTAGTCGGGAGCGAATCCTGCGCGGAATCCCGGTCTCGCTGGGTTTCGCCTCCGGCCGGGTCTTCGTGCGTCCGGACTACCTGTTCGATTTCCCGGAAACCGTCGTCGAGCCCGCCGCGGTCGCGGAAGAAGTGGAACGCTTGCGCAACGCCGTCGCCGCGGCCCGGGACGACCTGCAACAGCTTCACGAACGAGTGACGCGGGAGATGGGCCGGGATTTTGCGGAATTCATCTCGGTTCAACTGGCATTCGTCACCGACGCTGATTTGGGGGAACAGGCCGAGCGCTTCATCCGTGAGAAGACGCGTAATGCCGAGTTCGCATACTCCACGGTCCTCAAGGAGATGACCGGCCGGATGGCCGGTGCGCGGCCGGTGTTGTTCCGCGAGCGGGCCCCGGACCTGTTCGACGCCGGCGCGCGTGTGCTCCAGCACATGCGCGGCGACGAGCCGCAGTCCCTTCTCGAAGCCCCGGAAGGCTCGGTGCTGGCCGCCCGCTCCCTGCCGCCCTCGGAAGCCGCGCTTCTCAACCCGGACCGCGTTGCCGGGTTGCTGCTTGAAACCGGCGGACGGACTTCACATACCGCCATCATGGCCCGGGCCAAGGAGATCCCCGCCGTCTTCGGCATCAAAGGCATGACCAGGCGCGTTCGGGACGGGCAATCGGTGGTCGTGGACGGTTACCGGGGAATGGCCGTCGTCCAACCGACCGAACGGCGGCTGCGCTCCTACCGGGATGACATCACCCGCTACCGCCGCCACCGTCGTTCGCTGTCGCGGCTGGTGGACGAGGACGCGGTGACCGCCGACGGCAGGGTTCTGGACCTGTCCGCCAACATCGAGTTCCTGGCCGAGGCCCGCGCCGCGCTCGATAACGGTGCCCGCGGCATCGGCCTCTTCCGCACCGAGTACATGTATCTCGCCCGGCTCAGACCGCCGACCGAAGACGAGCAATACGATACCCTGAGCGAAGTCGCAAGGCTCTTTGACCCGATGCCGGTCATCGTTCGGACCTTCGACCTCGGCGGCGACAAGGTCGTACCGGGCTACTCCGAGCCCAACCCGTTCCTGGGCTGGCGGGGATTGCGCCTCTGCTTCGACAATCCCGAGATGTTCCGAGACCAGTTGCGGGCAATCCTGCGGGCATCGGCTCACGGCAACGTCAAGGTGATGTTCCCGATGGTCTCCTCGGTCGAGGAACTGCGCCGCGCCCGGCTCCTGCTCCAGCAGGCCAAGACCGAATTGGCCCGCAAGGGCACCAGATTCGACGAGAACCTGGAAGTCGGGGTGATGGTCGAAACCCCGGCCGCGGCGATCATGGCCACCCGGCTCGCGCAGGACTGCTCGTTCCTCTCGATCGGCTCGAACGACCTGACCCAGTACACCCTCGCCGTTGACCGGGGCAACGAGCGGGTGGCCGAACTGTTCGACCCGTTCAACCCGGCGGTCCTGCAGTTGATGAAACAGACGATTGACGCCGCCCACGAAACCGGTATCTGGGTCGGTATCTGCGGCGAGTTCGCGGCCGAACCGCTCGGCATCATGGTCCTGCTCGGACTGGGGATTGACGAGATATCGGTCGCACCCGCCAGC
>DSBX01000164.1 GCA_011049385.1 Caldifarciminota bacterium
GCACCGGGGTCGGACCATCAACCGGGCGAGCAAGCGCGTTGGCCCGCCGAGGTGGTAGCAGACGACCTGCGGCAGGCCGAGTAGGGCGGCCTCGAGCGTCGCGGTACCCGAGACGATGACTGCGGCATCAGCGTGCGCAAGCAGGTCATAGCGGTGCGGCGCGAGCGGTGAATCGGGCGCAATCCGGAGGCAGAGGTAGCTGGGAATCTCGATTGTATCGAACAGCCGGTTGTGGTGCGTCAGTTCGGATGGCCGGGAGCCGGGCAAGAAGGCGATGTAGCGTTGGTCCTGGCTCATCCCGAGGCGTTCGAGCGTCATCTTGCGAGTTGAACGCGCGGTGCGTCCTTCGCCGGCCCGTACCGCGTCAACGAGCGGGTTGCCGGTGAAGACGGCCCGGACACGGCGTCGCCGCAGCCAGTCGGCTTCAAACGGGAACAGGCAGATGACAAGGTCCGCGGCTCGACGGAGAAGAGCACAGCGCCAGCTTCCCCATGCCCAGAGCTGGGGTGGGGCGAGAAACGCGACGGGCAGGCCGACTCGTCGGCAGGCGCGGCCGAGGGGGAGGTTGAAGTTCGAGAAGCCGACGAGCAGGACGAGGTCAGGGCCAAGTCCGGCAATACGTCTTCCGACAGCGCTGAGCCGACGGGTCAGACGGGGCGCGGACCGGACACCCTCGGTGAAGCCAAGGACAGTGTCGTGGTGCCCTGCGGCCTCGAGACGGATGATTTCGGTGTCAGGCGCGGCAACCGCCAAGGCTTCTTCGACGAGACCGGCGTAGAGCCGGCCCGATGGTTCGCCGGTTACGACGGTAATCCTCATTTGTCTTTGCGGGTGCGGAGCCACCGGGTGTCTTGACTCCCTGACGCGGCTCGCCTACACTTGCCGGCAAAGGAGCTTTGATGCGTTTCTACTTCGCTGAAGCCGACCGTGAAGACGCCCGCGTCGTCGTGCTCGGGGTGCCGCTCGACCGCACGGTCTCGCACGTGCCCGGGACGAGGTTCGGACCGGATATGGCCCGTATGGGTGCCGACAACATCGAGTCCTTCAGTCCGTACCAGCGAAGAGATGTCGCCGATGTCGCGGTCCACGACGCCGGCAATCTGGCTTTGAGTTTCGAGCGGCCGGAGCGGCCCTACGAGCAATTGGCTGTCGCGGTGCGGCCCTTCGTCGGTTCGGAAACCCGGTTGCTGGTGGTTGGCGGTGAGCACAGCATCACGCCGGCCATCGTTCGGGAATACGCCGCCGCGTACCCCGACCTTCATGTCGTACAATTGGATGCCCACTCTGACCTGCGTCAGGAGTATCTCGGTGACCCGCGTTCGCATGCGACCGCGGTCCGGCGCATTCTCGACGATGTGCCGCGCGAGCGGGTTTTCCAGCTCGGTATCCGTTCCTTCAGCACGCCTGGGGAACTCGACGAGATCAACCTGTATCCGTTCGAGTTGCTTGAGCCGGCTCGCCGGGTAGCCCTGGAGATTCTTCGGGACCGGCCGGTGTACCTGACGCTTGATGTCGATGTGCTCGACCCGTCGGTCCTGCCCGATGTGGGGACGCCCCAGCCCGGTGGGGTGAGCTACCGGGAGTTGGCGCTGACGCTGGCTTTGCTCGCCGAGTCCGGGTGTCGCGTGGTCGGCGCCGATATCGTCGAGTTCTGTCCGCGTGGCGCTCAACCTTCTCCGGGGGCGTCCGTCGTCGGCGAACTGGTCCGCGAGTTGGTGCTGTTGCTTGCTCAGTGAGTGCAGGCTATCCCCAGAGCACAGGCCGGCATTCCAGGCCCGACCCGTCTACTCACGAATGATTGCGACCCGGGTGACGTGACTGCCGGCCGGGCCGTGTACGACCAGCAGGTAGATCCCGCTCGCGATACCGGTTGGTCGCCAGACCGAGCGGTGCAGGCCCTGGTCCACTTCCGGGGTGGCGACGAGCCTGCCGTTGAGAGTGCGCACTTCGACGCGGGCGTTCCGGGGGAGGCTGTCGATTACGAGCCGACTGTGTGTGCCGAGTATGCAGGGGTTGGGGTAGACGCGCAGGGCATCGGCAGTGCGCGGCGCCGAGTCCGTTGCCAGACTGAGTACCGAC
>DSBX01000137.1 GCA_011049385.1 Caldifarciminota bacterium
CCGTCTCGAGCACGCGGCCGACCAGCGACCGGCACGGCGAGCGGCTCACTTTCGCACCTCGGCCAGCGCCTGCCGCAGTGCCGCCAGCGCCGATTCGATATCGGCTTCGGTCGCGACCATCGGCGGTTCGAACCGCAGGGCGTTCTGTGCCGCCGCTGTCACGATGAGCCCGTGCCGGAAGCAGGCACCCGCCAGCGCGGCCGCGTCCGGGCGTTCGGAGGCGAGGACGAACGAAAGACCCAAGCCTCGAACCTCACCGGCCCGAAGCCCGGTCAGCGCCTCGGCCAGCCGGCCGCCGAGCGCGGCGACGGCTTCCAGCAGGCCGGCCTCCAGCCGGGAGATGAACTCAAGCGCGACCCGGCAGGCGGCGGGCGTACCGCCGCGGTCCGCTTCGGGCCAGCGCAGGGTCGAACTCGCGGTGACGACCGCCCCGAAAGGCAGACCGGCGGCAAGCCCGGGCCCGAAAGCGGTCAGGTCCGCGCGCGCCGGTGCGCCCTGCAGGGCGGTGAGGGCACCGGTGATGCCGGGCGCAAGCCGGGTCTCGTCCGAGACGAGCAGGGCGCCGTCCCGGCGACAGGCGCGGGCGGCCTGCTTCAACCGCGGGTCGAACGGGTGGGCAACGAGCGCGGCCGCGTCGGCCAGCCCGCCGTCAAGCCGGCCGCGCACGGCATCAAGGTATGCGACGCGGGACCGGCCGGTGCGCCGGCAGGCAAGACTGACCGCCGCGGCCAGCGCCTCCGGACCGGAATCACAGAATCGGACCCGGCGGTTCGTCCCGCCCGGGACGATCTCGGCCAATTTGTGTCGCAGGACAACTCGCTCCAGCCGCTCCAGCCCCGACCCGTCAACGGTCAGCGCGGCACCGGCCAGCCAATCGCGCACCTCCGGGCTGTCGTGTCCGAGCGGCAGGACCGCCCCGCAGGAGAAGTCCAGTAGTCGGCTGCCGTCGTCAAGTTCGACCCGCGCGCCCCGGGCGGTCCGGACGAAGCCGACCCGGGCACCGGGACCGACCGGATTATGCCGGGCGTGCCACCGGTGACGTTGACCGAACGGCGCCTTGTCGTCAGGCTTCATCATCACCAGAGGATATTGAACGCCGCAACCGGGTCAACCCGGCTTCCCTGTCCGCTTGCACTCTGCCGTCGTGTCGGTAACGTATCTCGTATGCCTGTCCTCCGTGCTCTGCTGACCTGGGTTGCCCTGCCCCTGTTGATTGCCTTCCTGGCGCCCGGGTTCTTCCGCCTCCTGCCGATGCTCCGTGACGGACTGCTCTACGAATGGCTTCTCGGCCTGTCCCTGCTCGAACGAATCGCCCTCGGTCTCCTGCTGGCGGTCGCGGCGGCCCTGCCCGTGCTCAAGCGATTCCAGGTTCGCCGTGACCTGCTCGCGGCCCGGCACTTCATCCCGCTCTGGCGCGGACGGAGCCGGGGAGACATCTCGCCCTTCGGCGTCGAATACAGAGGGACCGGCTGGACCGTGGCCATCACGCCCGCCGACCGCCGGGATGAACCGCCCGGGCTGACCATTGCCGGCGACGGCCCGGGCCGGAACCGGCATCGTCTCGAGCGACTGCTCCGGCTCGCCTGGCGCCTGCACTGCGCGGCGGTGGCGGAACGACACACCCGCACCTGAGCCAGCTTGACATCTGCCTCGTCCCGGTCTACACTTTCGACCGGATGAGACAAGTCGTCCGGATATGAGGAACAATGACCACATCACAACAGAAACCTAAACTCCTGCTGGTTGATTACGAGAACGTCCCCCAGGTCGAGCTTGCCCTGCTCGAAGAAGGCTACCGCGTCGTCATCTTCGTCGGCGCGAGCCAGAAGAACGTGCCGATCGAACTGGTCACCGCAGCCCAACAGCTTGGCGACCGCATCGAATGGCGCAAGGTCACCGGCGACGGCCGGAACGCACTGGACTTCTTCATCGCCTGGCACCTGGGCCGGGTCTTCGAACGCACGCCGCGGCCGGACTGCATCGTGCTCTCGAAGGACAAGGGCTTCGATCCCCTGCTCAAGCACCTGAACGCCGCCGGCCTCAAGTGCCGCCGGGTCGAGAACATCGCCTCGCTC
>DSBX01000062.1 GCA_011049385.1 Caldifarciminota bacterium
AACGCAGACTATAAAGAAAGACCGGCCGGCCCCGCGGTGCGCCCGGCGGGATGACCAGGCGCGGCTTCACGCCCGGCCCGGACGCAACCGGGCCCAGCCCGGCCCCGGCCGGGGCGGACCAATGCGCCGGGTGCGTCCGGGTCGTCGTGCGCCACCGGAGCGTCGTCTTATCCGGCATCGTATCGGTCGTATCCGTGCCGACCCGGCCTGCCACATAACCCAACTGCACCGGCCCATACGGCCGGCCCGGCGCCGCGGTCAGCACCGGCGCCCAGCGGTCCAGAAAAGGCTCGCCTGCCGGTGTCCCGACGTGCGACCAACCCGCGCCGCCGTCTTCACTGCGTGCGAACTCCACCCGGCGGCGTCGGTCGTAACGGTCGGCCACGGTCCACGCCACCCAGGCCGCCCCGCGCGCGTCGTTCGCGGTGTCAAGCTGGGCGATGGTCGGCTCGGTCACCGGCTCGCCGGTCGGGCTCACCCGTCGGTGGCTCCACCAACTCCGCGGCCGACCGTAAAAACGGCTCGTCTGCACGTGAATCTCCCGGCCGGTCCCGGCGTAGCGCCAGGCCGCGTGGACGGTCGAACCCGACCCATAGGCCAGGGCCGGGTCCCAGCAATTCCACCAACCCTGCGGCACCTCCCAGCTCTTGCCGAAATCCAAAGAACGCGTGAACGCGGCGTTCCGCCCACCTCGCATCTCATTGGCATACAGGCAGTAAAGATAGTACGACCGGTCCCGGTCCGCGGCGACCGCGAAAGCGGTGATGGTATCCGGCCCGACCGCGACAGCCAACTCCAGCGCGGGCAGGGTGTCGGCCGGGTCCAGGCGCAGTGCGCGTAAGTCCCCGGCGTTCTCCGCCGTCAGGAAGAAAACGAACACCGCCGCCGAATCGCCCGGCCCGGCCAAGACCTCGACCCGCCGCACCTCCGAACCTGCGGCGTAACGGTACAGCTCCACCCACCCGGTACCATCCTCGGCGGCACGGTACACGCTCAGCTCGGCCGCGCGGTCCGCGACCGCGAGCCAGACCCGGCCCTGCTCGTCGGCGGTAGCGCCGAAAGCATTCAACGCCCCCTCGAAGATATCGCCCGATACCTCGCCCACCGACCACCCTTCACCGACCCTCACGACCGCAGGCCGCAGACCGGACGACACCGAAGAAACTCCAAGACGGCATTCCGGGTCCGCACCGGAGCGCGGCACGGCAACCAGCGCCGCAAGCAGGCAGAACTCGACAAGGGGAAACATCAGGGCAACTCGCGAAGCCAGGCACGGGTTGAATCGGTCAACCCCTCCTCATCGGTAATCTCCCACAGCGCATCCTGCAACATATCCAGGTCAACGAGGGTGTCGTGGATAGTCTTATCTCGAAGCAGGTCGAGCAGTTCGGTAATCTCGCGGTCATAGGCGACGAGGTTGATATCGTAAACCGACTCATCGTCCGGTTCGTCCAGGTCCTCATTCGCCACCCAGGTCGGCAACAACACCGTCGTATCGTCAGGCGGCACTGAGAAGGTGAAATCCTGCAACAGCATCATATACGAAAACTCCGGGTCGCGCGGCCGGAAGCACAACCCGGCCGGCATCGTCAGCGACCGGCGAACCCGTGCGTCATTGCGTAGCGACAGCAGCAAAGGGAAGACCGCGGTAGGTATCTCATCCTCCCAGCCAATGATGGAGTTCACCCGCAGGTCCGCAGGCAGGTTCCACTCCCGCCCCGGGTTCGGATAGAATTCTCCACGTTCCCATTCTCTCTCCGGCACGTCCTGGCAGAAAGACGCGCCCGCGACTGCGAACAGAGCCGCCAGTGCGAACAAGCGATAGGTCATCATCGGCCATCTTCCTTTCCATTTGCCCTTAAGAGCATAGCCAATGCTCCTGCATACAGTTTGCCTGACCACGACCGTCTAGTCAAGCCGACGCAAGATCCCTGTGGATGCAACGCGATAATGTCATAGCTAACTACAACGCGAAAATGTCATACCTGCCTGCTTGGACAGTGTTACCGGGTAGACTGGCTACATGTTGCAAGAACCAGTCTTCACC
>DSBX01000092.1 GCA_011049385.1 Caldifarciminota bacterium
GATGACGACGATGATGCTGTCCGGGCCGGGTGCGGCGGGCAGGGGCTCAAGCGCGGTGAGGCGGGGTGCTTCATCCGCGGAGTCGGTGAGGATGCGTATACCGGCCGCCTCGCGTTCGATCGAGTCGGCGAAGGCGCGGTACCGCGCGAGCGCGGCTTCCGGGGCCAGGGGAGCGGCGTCGGTTTCTCCGACCGGCTCCTCCCGGGCGATTCCGGCGATGCGCGGGACCGGGTCGGCGGGAGGCTGGGCTTTGCCGGGTTCGGCAAGCGCGTCCGGCTCCTTCCGGGCGGCCGGCACGGCCCCGGTCTCAGGGGCGGGAGCGGGTTTCGTTTCGAGCGCAACGGGGGATTCGGCCTCAGCTGTAGTCAGGGGGCGGTCCGGCTCTGCCCGGCGGGGAGCCGGTGCCCTAGAGAGAGCTTCTGACAGCTCTTCGGCGGTACGGGGCTCCATCGCGACCGCCTCGGTCGGCTCGCGCCCGGGTTCGTCGGAGAGCAGGCGCCAGCCGAAGATGACCACGAGCAGTGCGGCCGCGGCCGCGGCGCCGTAGGTAGCGACGCGCAGCCAGCCGAAGCGCGGGCCCGGGGCAGGACGCCGGTGCGGCCGCTCGCGGGAGCGGATGCGGCGCCAGACTTCCTGCCGGTGCCAGTCCCAGTATTCCTCGGCAAGGGGCGGGGGTTCGCTCCGTCCGACCAGCTGGTCGAGCCGCCGGAGTTCTTCAAGCTCGCGCCGGCAGTCGGCGCAGGCGGCGAGATGGGCGGTCACCTGTGCGGTTGTCTCCGGGTCGAGCTCACCGTCGAGGTGACGGGCCAGCAGGTCGCGGGTCGGGCGGCAGTCGTCCTTCATGTCTTCTGCGGCAGGTAGGCGCTGAGCATTTCCCGGAGCCGGCCGCGGGCCCGGCTCAGGCGCGACATCACCGTGCCGACCGGGATGCCGAGGGTGGTGCTGATTTCCTCGTAACTGAGTTCTTCGCGCGCCCGCAGGACCAGCACCGCCCGTTGGTCTTCGGGCAGACGGTCGAGCGATTCATCGATCGCCCGGCGGAGTTCGCCGTCATCCTCGCCCGACTTGGGGTCCGGCAGTTCGCGCCATTCGGCGCCGGGTTCGCTGTCGGGCAGGGGGTCGAACCGGATCCGCTTCTGCCGGCGGGAGCGGGAGATGCACAGGTTGACCGCAATCCGGTGTAGCCAGGTGTAGAACCGGTACTGCGGGTCAAACCGGCCGATGGCCCGCCAGGCCCGGATGAACGTCTCCTGCGAGATGTCCTCGGCGTCCGCGTGGTTGCGGACGAACGACCAGGCGAGGCGGTAGACCGCGTGGTTGTAGCGCATCATCAGTTCATCAAATGCCTCGGTGTCGCCTTCCCGGGCCCGGTCAATGAGCGCAAGGTCGGAGACCGGCTCGGGCGGCTTATTCACTACCAGCTACGTCCCGGGCGCGCGGGGTATTCCGCGGGCGGGGAGGCTGTAGACAGCCGGTGATCTGCGTGGAGTGGCGGCAGGACAGGCGCAGGGAAGGGGAGAGCCCGGATTTCCGGTCTCCTGGTCGGGGGGACGGCTAGCCGAATCGTCGGCCGGCGAACTTGCCGCCCTTCACCAGTCCTTCGTAGTGGCGCATCACGAGGTGAGCCTCGATCTGCTGGAGAGTGTCGAGCGCAACGCCGACGATGATGAGCAGGGTCGTGCCGCCGAAGTAGAAAGGTACCCGGAAGGCGTTCATCAGGTACCAGGGCAGGAGCGCCATCAGGGCCAGGAAGAGCGACCCGGGCAGGGTGAGCAGGGTCAGGCTACGGTCAATGAAGTGGGCGGTCTTCTCGCCGGGACGGATACCCGGGATGAACCCGCCGTAACGCTGCATGTTGTCGGCCATGTCGCGCGGGTTGAAGACAATCGAGGTGTAGAAGTAGGTGAAGAAGATTATAAGCGCGGCAAAGAGCAGGCTGTAGAGCCAGCCGCCGGGCGCGAGAATCTGCTGAACCGTGCCCAGCCAGGGCAGGCGGTCGCCGAAGAAACCGGCAATCGTCGAAGGAAAGAC
>DSBX01000074.1 GCA_011049385.1 Caldifarciminota bacterium
ACCGGCGTGCCCGGACGGGCCGCCTTCGTCGTCCAGGTGTTCGTCGCGATGTCGTACTCCTGGTTCGTGCCGACGAAAGCACCCGCGTTGTTGTGCCCGCTGATGACGTAGATCTTGTCATCCACCAACCCGTAACCGCACCAGCCCAGCGGCGTCGGCATCGAAGCCTTCGTCGTCCAGGTGTTGGTCGTCGGGTCGTACGCGCGGTTGAGGCCGTCGTAGCTGTTCGACTGACCCTCGGGGTTGCCGCCGATCTGGAAGACCTGATCCGTGCCCGGGTCATACACCGTCACGTGCACGATCCGGTCCGGCAACGTCGAGGGCACCGCAATCGGCTCCCAGGCAAGGGCGGTCACGTTGACCGTCCCGCGCGCCGTGTCGTTGGCCGGGTTCTCGTCACCGGCCAGCAGGGTCCAGCTCGTCACACCGAAACTGCCCTGCGGCGCATTCCAGTCGGGCGAGAAGCTGACGTCTGCGCTCGCGCCCGGAGCAAGCGGACCCGGGTGCGTCAGGTTGGCGGTATACACCGGCGTACCCCCATCGTCAATCACGATGTGCACCGGGATGTTGGACTGCGGATCGGTGCCGAAGTTCCTGATCGTCACCCGCGGCGTCACGTTGCCCGGGGCGATGCTGCCGGTCGGCGCGAGAATCGTGCTGACGCCGACATCGGCGGCAGGCGCGGCCCCGGTCTGAACGATCGCCCGGATGTTCCAGTTGAAGTTCAGGCCGACCGTCCGCAACTCGGTCCACGTACCATCATAGTTGATGAAACCGCCGCGCTCGGCGACACCCGGCCCGGCATCCACGCCCACCGGGTACTGACCGGCGGCATGGGTAACCTGGACGCCAAGCCAGAAGTCGGTGCCGCTCGGCATCGCGCGACTCGGAACGGAGACATTGACCCACGCCTTAGTGGCGGTCGTGCTGACCACGCTGTCGAGCACCGCACCGGGAGTCGTGGCGGTCCCCGGACCCCAGATGTAGATGACCGCGGCGGTCGGCGGGTCGTAGCTGAACCAGAGCGCGTTGGTCAGATTGACAGCCACGTCCGGCGTGTAGCGGGCAGCCGCGAAGAAAGTCCCGCCCGCGGTCAGGCCGACCGCGTTATCGTTATGCGGACCGTCCCAATGCAGGGTATCAATCGCGTCGGGACCATCGGTGAAGTACCGTACCTCAACCGGGGTCAGTTCAACAACTGCGCCCGTGGATGCCGAAAGCTCGGCTGCCGGCAAACCGCTCTGGCCTTCGCCGCTTGCGGTTGCCAGTATGTTGATGTTCGCCGGCACGCTGGCCATAACCAGCGCAACGGCGCACACGAGCACGTATAGCACTCGTGACATTCTACCTCCTTGACCTTGACCCGTGATTCACGACGGGCCTCCTAATCGGAATCTCGTGCCGACCGGGCAACAGAGGCGTCCTGCCGCAGGCAGTTCTCCTGCTACGCACGGTCATAACACAGAAGAAGTCTACCCCCCGCGCAGGGACAGTCAAGCAGAAACGGAGGCAAAGCGGGCGACGGATTGTCAGGCGGTTGCCGTGCGACCGGCGGGCTCGGCCGGGACAAGAAGCTCCAACGCCCGGGCCAAGACGCTGTTGACCATCTCTCTCTCAAGCCCCTGTCGCACGCGCCATTCCGCGGCCCGGCGCAGGACCGCGCGGACCTGCACCCGGTCCCGACGGCGGACGATCCGGTAGAGGTCGCGGGCGAAGACCAGCAACTTCATCAGCGTGGCGGCAGGCAGGTCTCTGTTCCTGAAGTCCCCGGCAAGACGTCGCTCGAACTCCAGCGCCTCCCGATGATACCGCGCACGGGACGGTGCCGGACGGCGCGCGACATCGTGGTATGCAGGAACAAGGGCCGCGCCCTTGGCTCGACTCGCAAGACTGGATTCCATCCTCCAAACCCACTGCAACCGCCGTGCCGTACCGCGAACCACAGCTAACGCTCTGTCATGCGGCAACATACAGGTATCCAGGCAACGGGCCGACGCCGTACAGGAGACCGACCC
>DSBX01000110.1 GCA_011049385.1 Caldifarciminota bacterium
GCACCGAGTTCGGGAGCTTCTTGATTATCCGGCCGGTGACGATTTCGCCCGGTCGGAGCTTGGGAAAGGATTTCTCATAGAGACTGGCGAACGACTCCTTCTCCTCCCCGTCGGTGCGCGGCTCGTCCGGACTTGCGGGGGCCTCGTTGCTCTGCGCTTCGGGCGCGGCTTCCGACGACTGTTGGTCGTCGGCTGACTGCAGTGTCTCATCGGACATTAACTACGGTCCTCCTTGACTGGGATTTCGGGCAAATCGCGCAACTTCGCGCACCACCCACGCCGGGGTAGATGACCCGGCGATGACACCGATGTGTCCGACGCCGGCCAGTCGCCCGCGGTCGAGCTCGGATACGGATTCCACGTGCAGTATCCGCGCTCCCGCCTCGGCGGCGATTTCGGCCAGCCGGGACGTGTTGGCGCTGGAACGCCCGCCGACCACAATCACGAGTTCGGAATCGGCGGCTATCTTCGCCGCGGCATCCTGCCGGGCGGTCACCTCTTCGCAGATAGTGTCGAAGACGCGAAGCTCAGTATAGCGAAACCGGCTGAGGTCTGCAACTGCCAGTCGCAGGCGCTCGCGGGACATCGTCGTCTGCGCCACGACACCGATCTTCTCCGCCCGCACCCGCCGGCCCGGCGTATAGACCATTCCCGGCCTGCCGCAGTAGCCCAGAATCGAGCGCACCTCGGGATGGTCCCGCTCGCCGACGACGACCACTGCGTAGCCGCCCTCTTTCAGCCGCCGCGCAACGCTCTGCACCTTGCGCACGTACGGGCAGGTCGCATCAATTATCCTGATGCCCAGCCCGGCACAGGTCTCCAGCACGTCGGGCGGGCAACCGTGGGCCCGGATGACCAGCGCACCTACCTTGCCCGCCTGTCTTGGACTGCTCACCGCCCGGATACCCTCGGACTCAAGCTCGCTCAGCACCTGCGGATTGTGCACCACCTCGCCCAGCGTCACTATCCGGCCGAACCTCCGCTGTCCTTCGCGGGCGAGCCGGATGGCCCGTTCGACCCCGAAGCAGAACCCGGTCGGCCGCGCCACCCGCACCGCGTTCCTTCCCACGGCCCGCTTCCCGCCTCCGCCCCGGGCCTCAGCCACTGCGGTCCGCCTCCGCGGCCGCCCGGCGCCGCGGTCGCCGGCGCTCTTCGATCATTGCCCGCACCCGCCGCTCCACCTCGGCCGCGAGCCCGGCATACCCATCCCGGTCCGCACGGTAGTCGCCGGGCCGGACCGGACGCCCGAACACGACCTGCACCGGTACTAGGCCGCGCGGCTTCCGGCGCAGTCCGCGCCGGACGAAGTCACGGTCCACGAGGTAAGAGAGCCAACTCCGGTCGAGGTTCACGAGCGCGGTCGGCACGACCGGCACATTGTTGCTCATCGCGAGCAGGCCGACCCCGGGCTTGAACCTGGTCGGCTCGCCGGTCTTGCTCCGGGTGCCCTCCGGGAAAAGCACCAGCGAACGGCCCGAACGCAGGATTCGACTGCAGGTCGTGATTGCCGCCCGGTCGGCTCCGCCCCGGCGCACCGGCCAGGCGTTGAAGCCCCGGATCAGCCAGCTGAAGAAGCGCGAGACTTCGAACAGCTCGGACTTGGCGAGGAAGTTCAGCTCCCGGGCCGAGGCCACGCCCAGCACGACCGGGTCAACGTTGGTGACGTGGTTCGAAGCGATTATCTGCGGCCCGCGCGACAGGTTTGTCCGCCCCGAAACCCGCAGTCTCAGCCCGAGTGCGACCGGCAGATAGCAGGCAAGCCAGCCGAACCACCAGTGGAGTTTCAGTTCCGGGTTTCCTGCCGGCGTCGCGCTAGGTCGCAGATGATTGCCACCTGTTCCTCGATGGTCAGTTCGGTGGTGTCCACCAGCACCGCATTCGGAGTCCGCACCAGCGGCGACATCGCCCGGCCTGAATCCACCCGGTCCCTCTGCGCGAGGTTCCGGCGCACCGCGGTCCGGCCGGTGCGGGTGCCGGCCTCGACCAGCTCGCGCACCCGCCGGTTCGTAC
>DSBX01000150.1 GCA_011049385.1 Caldifarciminota bacterium
CCGGCTCGACACCGGCGCGACCCGGCTCTATTACGGCGCGGATGTGCGCACGGTCGTCGAGAACGCTTCGTTCGAGGGTGAGCTGGCGGTGAAGCCGGGCGAGCGGCCGGCCTTCGCCGGGCTGGGTCGGGCCCGCGTCCAGTACAATTATCTCTATGTGACCGCGCTGTTCCGGCACTATGACCTCGCCTACGACAACCCGTACAACCGCGGGTTCTGCGAGCAGACGCGGTTCGACGATACCCAACTCGAACGCGCCTACCGGCTGGTTGACCCGGCCTTCGCCGCGCTCCAGGATTACCCGATGCCCAAGGCCGAGCAGGGGCTGTACCTTGAGACCCGGTACCAGGTTTCGCGGGCGATAACCTTCACCCGCGCCTACGTTGACGTCTGGCGTAACCTGGCCTGGGATGCGAATAACGTCCGGTTCCAGGGCGAGGTAGAGTGGCGGCCGGTGTTCCCGCTCCGGTTTCGCTTCAAGCAGAAGATCCAGTCCAAGGGCCTGCCCAAGCCGGTCGCCTCGACCCGGTCCGGCGTGTTCGAGACCAGCATCCGGGCGATGGCTTCGCTCTCGGAGCGCGACTTCCTGAGCGCGGAACTGCGCGAGGGCCGCATCTTCCTGACCCCGACCCTGCAGTACGGCGACAAGGCGAGCATGACCGGCAATTTCCTTGCAGTGCAGTGGGACCGGAACTTCTCCGATGACTTCAACATCGAGTTGGGCTGCGCGACCTGGTTCGGCGGCGGGATGTCGCAGTGGATATTCGAGGACACCGGCATTGACTTTCTCGAAGGGGACGGGATGAAGTGGTATCTGGCGGTGAGCGACCGGGTTTCCGAACGACTGCTGGTGTACCTGAAACTGCGGCACAAGACGACTTTTTACTACCGCACCGGCCTCGCCGATAATGAGAACATCCGCCTGCCCGGCGAGGCGGGCGCGGTGCGTGATTTCGCCGGCCGCGACGATGGCCTTGGCGTCAGCCTTCAGGTTGACCTGTTCTGGTAAGGAGCGACAAATGACCCGGATTATCATCAGTCTTGTTCTGCTTGCGGCCGGGGCGTTCGGAGCCGGTTTTCCGCCCGACCTGCCCGCCGCGGCCTTCTGGGGCAGGCCGGTGTCCTGGTCCGGCGTCCGTGACATCGTGCCTGGCGTGGTCGGTTTTGAGCCCGGCGCTTCCGAGCTCTTCCTGCGTCCTGCGCGGCTGGGGTTCATCGGTCGGGGCGGGTTCGAGGTCGGCGGCGGCAGTCGAATAATGAGTGAACAGCGCACCCGGCTCGTCTATGACCAGTTCGAGAACGCCATCGGTGAGATTGTTGTCGCCGACAACCTTTCCGGTTCCTGGTACGCCGGGCCGGCCGCGGTCGCGTACCGGGTAGCCGAACCGGTTCTGGTCGCCGCCGGTATCAGGCCGGTAACGGACTATAAGTACGACTATTACAAGGAATACCGGGACGACTTCTATGTCGTCATCGGCACCGACCGGGTGGAGGCGGAGGGGCTGCTGTACGAGGCAAGCGTCGGGACCGCGGTACGGCCGGTTTCCTGGCTTGCGCTCGGCGTGAGCGGCGGGTACCGGTTCGGTAGTCGCCGGGTCCGGGTCGAGACGATGCGCGTCGGCGATTCGACCGCGCTTTACGAGGAAGGCGGCCGGCCCCGGGGTATCGGTTTCGCGGCCGGGCTTGCGGTCGAACCGCTGGCCGGGCTCCGGCTGGACGCGGGTTTCGATGGCGGCACCCGCCTTGATGAGTGGCGGAGCGCGGCCGGCGAGGACGCGGCGCTGGAGCGCAACCAGCCCTGGCAGGCCCGGGTCGGTGTGGCCTGGTTCGCGGCCGGGGTCCTGCCCAGCCGGGTAAGCGCTGAGGCGGGATATGTCGGCTGGACCGGGGTGGACAGCGTCTGGAGCAACGTGCTGACCGTTCGAGGAGGAGTCGAGCATTCCTTCGTCAATGGGCTCCGGCTCAGCTACGGCGCGGGTGTCGAGCCC
>DSBX01000329.1 GCA_011049385.1 Caldifarciminota bacterium
CGGTGACCGGCGACGGCCTGGTGCTGGGGCGGGGGGGCCGGATCGTGGAACGGCTGGCCGGCGGCCGGCTCGAGACGATTCTTCCCTCCGGGCGAACCGCGCGGTTGGTGCGTCGCGGGCCGGCCGCCGGCCAGCCGTTCAACGATCCGGCCCTCACGCCCCAGCACCAGGCCGTCGCCGGTCACCGCCGCGCTGGTCAGTTCGACCCGCCCCGGCGCGAGTTCGCGCTCGACATCGTTGTCGAAGACGAATTCGTCGCCGAACTCGGGGTCGCGGGCCTTGAGCACGGTGCGGTCACGCCGCGGGTCGAAAGAAGCCAGCGCCCGGGTATCGAAGGTCAGCGTCTCGTCGCCGGTTTCGACCCGCACCAGCGCGGCGGACAGCCTCTCCCCGGTCCGCTCGAATACGAGCGCGAAACCGGGCGTGCGGACGAGCACCGCGCCACGGTCCGCCCAGACGCCCCAGGTCCGGGCAATCAAGGTTCCCGCGCCTCACCCGACCACTGGGCCACTTGACCACCTTCCCCCGGCGTCCATCGGCGGTCACTCTTCTTTCGCCGGCGGCTGGATCTCGTGGTACTCAAGGCCGCGGCGTGCGTGCCACGCCGCCGGGTCGGCGAAGTACTCGTCCACCTCGCGGGCCTCGTGGTCGGTCAGCAGGCTGATCTCGCGCGGAACTTTGTCCGACAGCGCGGCCCGGCGGTCGGTCAAATACCAGAGCTTGACGCCGAGCGCGGCCAGGTCACGCTCCCCGCCCTGGCGCCGGTCGAAGACGACGAAACAGGACTCGATCTCCCCGCCCCAGTCGCGGATTTCGCCGATGACCCGGGCCTTGGTCCAACCCCGGACCAGCGTGTCGTCCACCAGCAGGACCTTCTTGCGGAAGAGTTCGTGGCTCTTGACGCCCTCGAAGGGACTCGCCTCCGGGTAGCGCCGCCGAGCCCGGGCGAAGAACATCGGCTTGCACAGTCGCTGGGCGAGGTTGGCCGCCAGCGCAATCGAACCCGCCTCGATGCCGCAGATGACGTCGAACTCGATGTTGCGCAACAGGAGCGCCGCCGAGCCGAGCACGAAATCGTTGACCTCCGGGTAATTCGCCAGCCCCTTGACATCCACGTAGATCGGACTGCGGTTGCGGCGCATGTCCACGTGGAAGAGCGGCGAGATGTCGCCCAGGCTGACCCTGATGGCGCCGATCTGCCAGAACACCGCGGCGACGGTCTCGGCCAGATTCCCGGCCATCATCCGGCGCACCGCCAGCAGGTCGGGCCGGACCAGGAGCTGGCGGCGGAGCAGGCGGTAGAACCGCGTCGCCTCGAGCTCGGGGAACTCGAAGCCGAGCCTGGTCTCCTCGACGTCGTAGACCGCGTGGAACCGGCCCAGCCTTTCCGCACCGGCGTGGATGTCCCAGCTGTCGGCGTTGGCCTCGCGGACCCGCTCACCGAGCCGGTCGGCATTGGGGTTGACGACCGCCCGACAGGTCTCGAAGGCGTCGCGGGCCAGGTCCTCGGCCTCCCGGTATTCGAGGATGTACGGCGTCACCGCCGAGACCATCCCCGGCCGGTGCTCGATGTCCCGGAGCGGGACCTGTTCGATTCTCACCGACGGCCCGACGGTCGGGAGGCGCCGCGGCCGGCGGACTTCCGACAGCGGCCGTTGTCCGGCAGGACGTGCTTAAACCGGTTGCTGTAGAAGAAGTTCCAGAGCGCCCGGGACTTGCGCTTGAGTTCGGCCAGCGAACCCTTGTTTTCGAGCACGAAGTCGGCCCGGCGCCAGACCCTGGCGTCCGGCTCCTGCAACTTGAGCCGGCGCACCGCCTCTTCGCGGCTGAGCCCGGTCTCCACCAGCCGCCGGGTTTTCAGCCGCTCGGGCGCGGTGACGAGAATCGCGACGTCCATCTTCTTGTCCAACCCGACGGTGAAGAGAAGCGCCGCGTCAACGATGACCAGCCCCTTCCGACAGCGGTCCAGCTCCGCGCTGATGCGC
>DSBX01000100.1 GCA_011049385.1 Caldifarciminota bacterium
CTCCCCTCGATGCGCGACATCAGCCTGGACCCGGCCCGGAGCCTGCTCGGCCATCTTTCGGTCGGCGAGCTGGGCCGGCTGGCCCGGCGCGTCAAGCTTGCGCCGCCGGCCCGCAAGTCCGCGCTGGTTGACGCCATCGCCTCCCGGCTCGATACCGACGAGATCGTGGACCTGCTCCTTGAATCCTTCCCGAAGCGCGCGCCGGCGGGCGCGGCGGTCAAGGACCGGCTCGACCGCATCCCGCGCCGGCACGGCGAGGCGACGGTCCAGGTCTATTCGCGGGCCGACGCCGCGCTCGGCCGACTCCTGCTCGAGGCCGACGGCCGCTGTCGGCAACTGCGCCTGCCCGCGGTCCAACTCTTCCTCGAAAACCGCCGGCCGGTGGTCGCGGCGGAGGCCGGCACCCTGCCCGCGGCCCGGCTCTACGCCGGGTTCACGAGCCGGGGACGGGTGCACCGCGCGGCCGGGATGCCGCCTTCGGCGGAGCGGCCGTTCATCCTCGACGAGGGTGAGTACGGCCTGCGCAACGGCCGCCTGCGGTTGGAGCTTAAGCGCTCGGGGCCGCTTTCGTTCCAGTGCCGGCTCCTGCGCTGGTCGCCCCGCGGCGGCCGGCCCGAGTACCTCCTCCTGCCGATTGCCTGACGGAGGGGTGACGAACCCCGGGCGAGAGGCGGACACCGTGCTGACCGGGGAAGACCGAAGCTCAGCGCTCCCGCGATGAGGCCGCTTCCGCTGGTGGCGGTCGCGCTCGCGCCGGTGCTTGCCCTCGGCGTATTCTTCTATGCCCGGAGCCACCGGAGCCGGGTCGGTTTCTCCGGCCTGGTCTGGACCTTCCTGCTCGGCGCGGCGGTGCTGGTGCCCTCGGCGGCGATATCGCTCACGCTCGAGAACCTGACCGGCTGGACGCCGCGCACGCCGAGCCTGCTCGGGCGCTTCGCCGGCGCGATGCTGATTGTCGCGCTGGTCGAGGAAAGCTGGAAGTTCCTCGTCGTCCGGCTCTACGCCTACGACCGGCCGGATTTCGACGAGCCCTACGACGGGATAATGTACGCGGTGGTGGCCGCGCTCGGCTTCGCGACGGTCGAGAACCTGCTCTATGTCCTGGCCGGCGGCTTCGGGGTCGGGGTCCTGCGCGCCCTGCTGGTGGTGCCCGGCCACGCCTTCTACGGCGTGCTGATGGGCTACTTCCTGGGCGAGGCCCGGTTTGCCGGGGGGCGGGTTCGTGCCCTTCGGTACCAGCTCATCGGCTTCGGTCTGGCGGTGCTCGCCCACGGCGTCTACGACTTCGTCGTCTTCTCGCTCGACCGCCGGCCCCTGCTGATACTGGTCCTGCCGGTCTATGCCCTGCTCACGTGGGTGGTTTTCTTCCAGGCGACGCGGCGGCACGCGGAGCAGAGTTTCCGCCGCCACCCGGCGCTCCGGGACTGGCCGGCCGGGTCGGATTCGGACCGGGAAGAGCGCTAGCCGGCCCGGTTGAATTCGGCGATGGCCGCGTCGCTGAGCGGGTGGTCGCCGAGAGCGAGGATGATGTCGAGCGGCATCGTCAGGTGCCGGGCCCCGGCCAGCACCGCCTGGGCGGCTTCGGTCGGGGTCTTGATGCTGGCGACGAGCACCTCGGCCGCGGTACCCGCCTCCTCGGCGATGTCGGCCAAAGCCGAGACCAGCGCGAGGCCGTCACCCTGCAGGCGGGTCGCGCGGTTGAGGTAGGGAATCAGGTAGCCGGCGCCCGCCTCGCAGGCGACCCAGCCCTGGTGGGCGGCGTAGATGGCGGTGACCGCGCAGGGAATTCCCGGCGACAACTCGGCCACCAGCCGCATGTTTGCGCTCGTCGCCGGGATCTTCAGCACGACCCGCTCCGGGCCGAGCGCGTGCATCTTCCGGGCCTCGGCCTTGCGGGCTTCGTGGTCGGTCGCGGTGAGCTGGTAGAACACCGGCCCGCGCGAGATGCGGCAGAGCTCGGGGATGACCTCTTCGGCGGGC
>DSBX01000015.1 GCA_011049385.1 Caldifarciminota bacterium
TATTTCTCGTAAGTCACAGTAGCAGAGAGTGTTAGCTCATCTCTCTCTCTCTCTCTCTCTCTCTCTCTCTCTAAGCGGGCCGATTGCCGCTATTTCTGCGGCGACTGCCGCAGAATGCAGCAGTCGGCCGGGTTTCGAGGTGTTCGGCCGGTGTTGCGACGGCCCTTGGCGGTTCATCTTCCGGCCTGTCCCCAACTGCATTCTCCAGATGACCGGGCCGATGGCGGGGCGATTGGTCGCGGTTCGGTGGAGCGGGTTGGGCCGTGAACGTGGTGCCGGCGGTGCGGGCGGGGAGGCGAACAGCGCCGGCGCTATTCGTACCGGTCGCGGCAGGTGATCTCGGAGATGGGCTTGCGGTCGCGCGGCTTTGCTTCCCGGGCCGGATAGCCGACCGGGGTGAGGGCAATCGGCTTGACACCTTCCGGTATCGCCAGCACTTTGCGGACTTCTTCTTCGATGAACGCGCCGACCCAGCAGGTGCCGAGTCCTTCGGCGGCCGCGGCGAGGATGATGTGCTCGAGCGCGATGGTCACGTCCACCGCCTCCGCGCTCCAGTAGCCGCCCATCCCGCCCCAGGCCTGTTTCGAGACCGCGCAGGCGCAGATGACGACCGGCGCTTCGGCGATGAACTTCTGGCCCCGGCAGGCCGGGACGAGGAGTTCGCGCTGTTTCGGGTCGGTGATGATGATGAACTTCCAGGGCTGGAGGTTCTTGGCCGAGGGCGCGAGCCGGCCGGCTTCGAGGATGCGGGTAAGGGTTTCTTCGGGTATGGGGTCCGGCCGGTAGGCACGGACGCTCAGGCGCTTGCGGACAACATCGTAGAAATCCATAAGAGCGGGGAAGGCGAAACCGCCGGAGGAGAAGTCCGGAATCCGGTCGCGGTCCTGACGGTTTGACCTTCTCGAAAGCGCCCGACGCGATTCGAACGCGTGGCCTTCAGATCCGGAGTCTGACGCTCTATCCAGCTGAGCTACGGGCGCGTGAGAGAAATCTAGCCGATACCGGGTCGGAAGTCAAGGCCGGGGAAAGGACAACGAAGCGGCCCGGGGTCCCGGGCCGCTTCGCAGCCGTGACCGGCGTTCAGTCAGCGGGCTTCTTCCCGGCGAGGCTCTGCTCGATTCCTTCGAGCTCGCGTCGTAGCTGGTCGCGGTAGGCTTCAAGGTCCTGGCGGGTTTCGGACTCGGTCGGGAACCGGCGCGGCCAGTAGCCCGGGGCGGCCGCCGGCGCGGCCGGCATCCCCTGGAACCCGCGACCCATTCCGAAGCCGCGACCGCGGCCCATGCCGCGACCACGACCCATTCCGCCGCCCCAGCCGCCGGTCATGAATCCGGGCTGGTTGAAGCCGGCACAGAAGCCGAGGCCCCGGCCGCTCATCGGCCCGAGACCCGTCGGTCCGGTCCTGTCTCCACGAGGCATGTCGAACTCCTTTCGGTTATGTAGTAATATGCTTATATAAGCATCTGCCTATATAATAGGCAAATGAAGAGTCGGGGTCAAGGTTTGTTTTCGGATTCCTTCTGGTCACCGATTTCGCGCTCGACGCGTTCCAGTTCCCGGCGCAGGAAGTCCCGGTACTGGGCAAGGCTTTCGGGGCTTGTCGTACGGGCGGGCGGCCTGAGGCCGAAGGCGGCGGAGCCGAGTTGGTAGCGAGCGAGCGCCGCGGGTTCCAGGGTGTAGAAGACCTGCTGGCCCTGGCGGCGGTCGGTAACGAAGCCGGCCTCGCGCAGCGCGGCGAGATGCTGGGAGGTCGCGGGCTGGGTTATGTCCAACCGCCGGGCAATCTCGCTTACCGGCTGGGGACCGGGCCGGAGTATCTCGATGATGCGCCGGCGGGTCTCGGTGCCGAGCAGGCGGAACATCCGGGCGCCGCCGCCCCGGTGATGATGACCGCGACCATGTCCGAACATCGACTGAGTGTAGGTCAAGGGGGACAGATGTCAACCCGGCCGCAAACAGGCTACCGGGTTGACAGACGA
>DSBX01000023.1 GCA_011049385.1 Caldifarciminota bacterium
CTCGTCTACTTCCGCTTCATCGCCGCATCGCTGACACTCGAGAAATGGGAACCGGCGGACCGGCTCCGGTTCGCGACCTGCCTGGCCGAAACCGGCGAGCCGACCGAAGCCCGCGCCCTGCTCGAAGCGCTCGTCGCCGACCCGTCCACCGCGCAATATCACTCCGAGGCGAGACGTCTGCTCGACCGCCTCGAATAGGCCGGCCTTGCGCACGGGCGTCTTCGGCGGGACTTTCAACCCGCTCCACCTCGGCCACCTCCTCGTCGCCGACGACGTCCGCCGCCGCTGTCGGCTCGACCGGGTCCTGTTCCTGGCCGGAGCCCGGCCTCCCCACAAACCGGCCCGGAACCTGGCACCCTGGCCCCACCGCCGCCGGATGCTGCGGCTCGGGCTGGCCGGTCGGCCCGAATTCGAACTCACCGACGTCGAAGAAAAGCTCCCCGGCCCGGGCTACACCGTCCACGCGCTCGAGGCCCTGCGCGCGGAACGGCCCAAGGACTCGCTCTACCTCATCCTCGGCGCGGACCAGTACCGCGAGATGTCCGGCTGGCACGAACCGGCCCGGCTCACCCGGCGGGCCCGACTCATCGTCATGTCCCGCCCGGGCACCGGGCGGCCGAAGCTCTTCCGCGGCCACGCCGCGGCGCGGGTGCGGTTCCTGCCGGTCATCGAGGTGGACCTCGCCGGCTCGGACATCCGCGCCCGGCTTGCCAGCGGCCGTTCTGTCCGCTATATGTTACCCACGCCGGTTCACCGGTACATCCGGCGGCACCGGCTCTACGTTCGCCAGGACAGCTAACGATTCGGAGGCCAGATGTTCAACATCGCGCTTGCCCAGGACGCCCCCGCCGCCCCGGCCGCGGGCGGCATGGGCTCCATCATCGGCTTTCTGCCGATAATCCTCATCTTCGTCGTCCTCTACTTCCTGATGATTCTGCCCCAACAGCGCCGCCAGAAGAAGCACAATGAGATGCTCAAGGCGCTCAAACGCGGCGACCGGGTCGTGCTCTCCTCGGGCATCCACGGCATCATCACCACCGTCCGCGACAGCACCTTCATCGTCAAGGTCGCCGACAGCACCGAGATCGAAGTGGACCGGGGCTCGGTCGGCGCCAGGATCGGCGGCCAGTAGGAACCCGATGGCGGAACCGTCCGGGCCTCTGCCGACCGGCCGCAACCGGCGCGTCGTGCTCTACGGCCACCCGGTCCTGCGCCTGCGCGCGGTCGAGGTCGAGTCGCTCGACGACCGGGCCCGCCGGTTCCTCGCCGACCTCAAAGCCACGATGCTGGAACAGGACGGGCTCGGCCTCGCCGGCAACCAGCTCGGCGAGCCGGTGCGCGCCTTCGCCATTGACCCGCGCAGTACCGGCGTGGACCGCGAGCCCTACTGCGTCCTGAACCCGCGCGTGCTCGCGGTCGAGGGCAGGCTCGAACGTGAAGAAGGCTGTCTTTCCCTGCCCGGCATCTACGAGGTCGTCACCCGGCCCGAGTTCATCCGCATCGCGGGCATCGGCGAGGACGCCAAGCCGGTGGAGCTTGAAGCGACCGGCCTGCTCGCCCGCGCCTTCGCCCACGAGATTGACCACCTGGACGGCAGGCTCTTCGTGGACCACCTGAGCAAGCTCCGCCTCGCCCTGCTCGGCCGCCGCCTGGCCGACCTGGAAGAGCGCGAGAGCAGGGCCGCCGAAGCGGAGGCGGCCCCGGCCCGATGAGGCTCGTCTTCTTCGGCGCGGCCGCATTCGCCGAGAGCGCGCTCGACGCGGTCGCCGGCGACGGCGACCACGGCGCGGGCATGCGCCGAGGCGCAGGCGCCGCGCTCGCCGCGGCCCGTAGCGCCCTCGCGACGCACGCCGGAGCGGACACCGTGCTCGCCGAGGCGGGTGACGCCTGGTCCGAACAGGCCGGCGGCACCTCCGGTGCCCTCTGGGGGGCCGGGCTCGCCGCCGCCGGGGCCGCGGTCGGCGAGCCCGGC
>DSBX01000270.1 GCA_011049385.1 Caldifarciminota bacterium
AACCCACAACTGATTATAGCCCCGGATTCTTTCCGCCGCAACGTCAACGGGACCGCCCGGGGCACCACATAGGTCAGGAGGCGGAACGGAACAGGAATGCCGAGCGGAGCCGGCGGGCCGGTCCGCCGGTGAAGCCCGGCTATTGACCTCCGGGCCGGCCGGCCTAGCCTTAGCCATGCTGGAACTGCCCGAAATCGAGGTGACCAAGGACCGGCTCCGCCTCGCGCTTGCCGGGCGAGTCATCGCCGGGGCCGAACTGCGCGTGGCCGAAGCGCTCGGGACCGCCGAGCCGCCGCTCGCGACGCTGGCCGGCCGGCACGTGCGCTCGGTCAGCCGTCACGGCCGGTTTCTCGCAATCGCGGCGGAGGGCAACCTGCATCTCTGCCTGCACCCGGCGACCGGGCGGCTCGCGCTCGGGCCGTCTGCCGCGCCCTGGACCCGGCACCATCTCGCCGCCCTGCATCTCGACCGGGCCGAAGACCTGCGCCTGATCGAGCCCGGCCCTGTGCACCGGCCCCTGCTCCATCTTGTCGGTGACCCCGGGGCGGTCGAGGGCATCGCCCGGCTCGGGCCGGACCCGCTCGGCCCGACCTTCACGCTGACGCGGTTCCGTTCCGCCCTCGGCCGCCGCAACCGCCCGCTCAAGCGTTTCCTCACCGACCAGCGCGTGCTCGGCGGTGTCGGTAACTGCTACGCGGACGAGATTCTTCACGAGGCCCGGCTCTCGCCGCTCGCGGCCGGACCCGCGCTTCGGGCCGACGAGGCGATCCGGCTCTACGTGGCGGTCAAGAAGGTCCTGCAGGAAGCGGTGCTGAACCTGCGTCGGCTTGCCCGGTTTCCGGACAGTGAAGACCGGAGCTTCCTGCGCGTGCACGGCCGGGCCGGGCGGCCCTGTCCGTCCTGCGGCGGCACGGTCCGGCGTTTCGAACGCGACGGGCTGACCGCCGACTACTGCCCGAACTGCCAGGCCGGCGGCCGGGACCGGGAATGAAGCGGGTCGGTGCGCTGGTCGCGGTGTCGAGCGAGGTCGGCCGCGGACACCCGCAGTATCTCGACTCGGTGCTCGATGCGCTGGGCCGGCTGGGCGTTGCCGGCATCATGAGGCAGGTGCCGCGCTGGCGGCTGGCCCGGCTCGGGTACCGGCTGGGGGGCCGGGGAGGTCCGTTGACCTCACTCTACGCCCGGGCCCGGTCCGGGCCGCCCTCGCGGGTCCTGCTCGGAATGCTCGACGAGGGCCTGCGCCGGAGGTTTCGGGACCATCCCGGCACCGTGCTCGTTGACCATCCCCTGCTCGCGCACCTGCTCGGCCCGGTCTGCCGGGTCGCCTACATCCACGGCGAGATCGCCGCGCCGCCGGTGAGCGCGGTGCCTTCGGCCTGGCGCACCTTCGTGCCGCTCGAAGCGACCGCAGCCCGGCTCGCGGCCCAGGGAGTGGCCCGGGAAGCCCTGAGCGTCTGCGGGCTGTTCATCGAGCCGGGGCTGGGGGAGAGGGCCGGGGTCGCCTTCGCGGCCCGGTGCGAGCGGCTCGCTTCGGACCGGCCGCTCACGGTCGGGTTCTTCACCTCGGGCGCGTATCCCCGGCCGCATCTCCGGCTCATCGCCGCGGCCCTGCGTTCCTGCCTCAGTGCCGGGCATCGGGTGACGCTGTTCAGCGGGCCGGACCCGGCTCGCGTACGACGCTTCGCACCCGGCGCGCGGCCCGGCCTGCGGCTGGTGTCGGAACCGACGCGCCGGGCGGAGAACGCCCGGACCGCGGAGTTGCTTCCGGAACTGGACCTGGCGGTCGCCCCGGCTCACGAGCGGGTGAACTGGGCGGTCGGGCTCGGTTTGCCGATGTTCCTCCTCGAACCGGACATCGGGCCGTTTGCGCCGCTCAACCGCGCGCACGCGCTCGAGCTCGGGGTCGCCCGGCCGCTCGGTGACCCGGCCGGTTTCGGCACGGCGCTGGCCCGCCTGCGGGCC
>DSBX01000058.1 GCA_011049385.1 Caldifarciminota bacterium
GTAGCCGTACTCGCCTTCGGGCTCGGTTGCGCTCAGCCCGGCCGGGAGCGCGGGCTGTTCCCGGAGCGGGTCGAAGCGGTAGCCCTGGACGAAGTTCAGGGTCATCGGGCCGGTCTCTTCCGCGGGCAGGATGACCTTCGCGCTTGCCCGGGCGGGCGCGAGAGGAGTGGCGATGCCTGCCAGCAACCAGAAGAGGGTGAGCGCGCAACGGAGAGACGGCGCGTGGGAGGGAATGGATGTTCCGGCGGATGGTTTGCGGAATGCGTTTTCTCCGGCCCTGTCCGACCGATGCTTGTCGCTGAACACCACGGAAATTATGCAGGCTGGCTGCGCGGGGGTCAAGAGCTTCGGATAAGCGACGCCGGGGCAGGTGTGACCTGCCCCGGCGCGATTCGGAGAACCTGACTACTCGAGAACCAGCTTCCGGGTGGCCGTCTCATCCCCGGCTTCGAGCCGGAGCAGGTAGACACCGGAGCTGACCGTTCTTCCGCGGCTGTCGCGACCATGCCAGGTTGCGCGGTAGTGACCGGGCTGGACCTCGCCGGCCACTATGGTCCGGACCAGGGTTCCGGCCGCGGTGTAGACCGCGAGTCGTGCCTGTCCGGCGCGAGGAATGGAGTAGCGGACCGAGGTCGAGCGGGAGAAGGGGTTGGGCGTCGGGCTGTCGAGTGCGAAGCGGACCGGGCGGGTGCCGCCTTCGGCGACGCCGGTACCCGGGATGACCTCGACGCTGTCCGTCTGCATATCGTTCGCGGGATTCTGGTCCCCGGCGAGCATCGTCGAGCAGGCCACCGTGTGCCAGCCGAGCGGGCCGGCGGTCCAGTCGGCGAAGCTGACCGTGTCAATCTGGCCCGGGGTCAGGGTGATGCTCTGGGTATCGGCCCAGGCGGTGCCGATGCGCATCAGCACGTCGAAGGTCTCGTTGACGGTGCTGGCGCTTGTGACTATCGCCTGGGGTATGATGATCGAGTCTACGTCAACCTGCCCGACCGGGGCGAGAATCTGCCTCACGCCCACGTCGTGGCGGGGCGCGGCGGCGTCGAGCATCCCGATGACCGCGAGGGCGAAGGGCTGGGGGCCTTCCGGCACGTTCAGGGCGTGGACCTTGACCGTCCAGGTCCCGGTCTCCGGCGTGTTGACCCGAACGCATTCTTCGACGTTGAGCGCGTCGTAACTGCCGCCGGGCTGGGACTGGCCGCCGGTATAGACGTTGCCCTTGTACTCGGTGCCCGAGGGCGAGACGACGGTCAGGTTCAGGTCGTTGACGAGGATGATCGAGGCCTGCATCGTGCCCGGGTAGTCGGACCAGCAGAGCGCGACCCGCAGGGGATGCGCATCGTCGGAGACATCAATCGTGTAGACCGCGGAGTCGCCGGTCTCGAGGCCCGGGGCCTCGTCCACCACCCAGAGCTTGCCGTCGTCGCCGGCGAAGTGAAGCGAGGTGTCGAGGTTGATGCGGCCCCAGCCGATGTTGTTGTCCGGCACGGTAAAGCCGGTGATGTTGGCCGCCGCCCCGGCGGTCGCTACCGCCTTGTTGAGCGCGGCCGATATCTCCATCGGCGTGCCGGTCGTCGTGTCCCCGGTCGGGTAGTATCCCATCCGGAAGTAGTCCCGGATGAGCGCGGTCGCCGCGGTCATGTTCGGTGTCGCCATCGAGGTGCCGGAGAGCGATACGTAGCCCGAGGCGTTGTTGTGCGACGAGGAGTAGACGTCGGAGCCGGGCGCGACGAGCTGGGGCTTGAGCCGGCCGTCCGCGGTCGGCCCGCGCGAGGAGAAGCTGGACAGGGTGCGGCAGGAGGTGCCGTTCTCGGTCGAGCCGGTCGAGATGATGCTCTTGGCCATCACCGGGTGGCCCATCCGGTTGTTGCCGTAGTTGCCCATCGAGTTGCAGTGCAGGAACTCGGGATGATTCCAGACGAACTGGTCCGCGGTCATATCGCTGAA
>DSBX01000366.1 GCA_011049385.1 Caldifarciminota bacterium
CACCTGGTCACCGGGTCACTTTCGCTTGATATGCGGAGCTTGAGCGCGGGCATCTACCTCGTGAAGGTGGAAGCCGGCGACTACTCGGCGACGCAGAAGCTGGCAGTGCAGAAGTAGCGGCGCGGGACATAACCGGATTATCCGATAATCCGGATTGTGTCCCAAGCCGACAAGTCCGACACCGGGGCGGGCTTCGGCCCGCCCCGGCTTCGTTTGACGGCCAGCTTGACAACGTCGTCCCGGGCAAGGTATGATTGAGAAGTGGTTGCGGGCAAACCCCTCGCCCAAAGGAGTCATCTATGAAGAAGTTCGTTCTGCTGACGGCACTGCTGGTGCTGGTCGGTTCCGCCGGCGCCCAGATGGTGGTCGCGACCATCGAGGTCGGCAACAGCCCCTACGCGCTGGTCTACGATTCGGTCCACAATAAGGTCTTCGCCGCCCTGCAGGGGCTGAACCGGGTCGCGGTGATTGACCCGGTCGAGAACGAACTGGTCACGACCATCCCGACCGGCCAACAGCCGACCGCGCTGGCTCTGAGCCCGGTCAGCAACCGGCTCTACGTCGGCAACGACGAACTCAACGGGCCGGGTACGGTCACGGTCATCAACACCGCGGACAATTCGGTCACGACGACGCTCAACGTCGGCGACGCGCCGCTGGCGATGGCCTGGAACTCGACGCGGAACAAGGTCTACGTGATGAACCGGAACTCGCCCTCGGTCAGCGTCATTGACTGCGCGGCCGAACGCGTGACCACGACCATCAGCCTGAGCCAGACACTGAACAGCATCGTCTACAATCCGGTCAACGACCGCATCTACGTCAGCTCGGGCGCTTTCCAGCGTCCCGGCGTGGTTCACATCATCAACTGCGCCAACGACCAGGCGACGGGCAGTTTCAACTCCGGCTCCAATGCCGGGGCGATGGCGGTCAACCCGGTCAACAACCGGCTCTACATCGCCAATATCGCCAGTTCCAACCTCCAGGTGATGAACTGCGTCAACCATACCAGCCTCGCCACGCTCCGCACCGGCGATTCGCCCCAGGGGATCATCTGGACCCCGGACAACCGCATCTTCGTCACCTCCTACTGGGGAAGCAAGCTCCACGCGATGTACGGCGACAGCCTTCGCTTCTTCCGCGAGACGAACCTCACCGGCAACCCGGAAGCGATGCTCTACAACAGCCGCACCGAGAAGCTCTTCGTCGCCAAGCCCCTGCAGTCGCAGGTGGCGGTGGTGGATGCCCGAATCGGCCACGAAGGCCGGATCATTGACGAGATAAACGTCGGCTCCGGGCCCAGGGCGTTCGCCTTCTACCCGGCCGAGGACCACATCTACGTCGGCAACGCCTGGGGCCGGACGGTGACGGTGCTCAAGGATGTCATCGGCGTCGCGGAGCGGCCGGACCGGGGTGATTTCGGCGCGGCGTTCCGGCCCGCGCCCAACCCGGCCCCGGCCGGGGCGAGGCTCAGTTTCGGACCGGCCGGGCGCGTGCCCGGGGAGGTTCGGTTCTGGAACGCGGCCGGCAAACTGGTGCCGACCGGCGACGGCCCGACGCCGGTCGCGCCGGACCGGCCCGGGGTGTATTTCTTCCGCGTCGTTGACGCCGGCCGGGCCGCGACCGGCAAGCTGGTCGTCCGGTAACCGCCGTGGCCGGAGCAACCCGCACCGGTCCGGTCCTGCTCGTCCTCCTGCTCGCGGCCGCGGCCCACGGGCAGTACATCGAGGCAATCCTGCCGATGCCGGCCGAGCCGCGCCACCTGCTCTGGGAACCGGTGCACGAGATGGTCTACTGTGCCTGCCTGAACGAGGGCAAGCTCGCGGTCATCAACGGGACGAGCAACGAACTCGAAGCGGTGCTCGAGGTCGGGGTCGCGCCCGGGGCGATGCTTCTCGACACCGGCGGCGGACGACTGCTGGTCGCCAACCGCGGCGG
>DSBX01000367.1 GCA_011049385.1 Caldifarciminota bacterium
ATTTTCTGTTCCGGCTCACCGCCGAGGAATTCGCGTCTTTGAAATCACAGACTGTGACCCCAAAGGGCCGCGGCGGCCGGCGCCATCCGCCGCTCGTGTTTACCGAACACGGGGCGCTGATGGCCGCCTCGGTGCTGTCTTCCCCCCGCGCGGTCGAGGCGAGCGTTTTCGTGGTCCGCGCTTTCGTCAGGATGCGGCGACTACTGGTCACCCAGCGCGAACTGGCCCAGCGCCTGGGCGAAATCGAGCGCCGCGTGGTCCGGCAGGACGCCAGCATCGCCGCGCTCTTCGACGCGGTACGGAAACTGATGCAACTGCCCGCGGCGCCGCGGCGACTGCCCGCGCCGGACCGGGACCGCTAGAGCCGTTCCTCGTCGTCGTCGAGTTCGAACTGTTCGTTAACGTCGAGTTCGACATCCTCGGGTTCGACGCCGGGCGAGTCACCGCACTCGCCGCGGACCCGCCGGCCCAGTTCTTCCTCGTCAATGCCGAGCGCGTCCTCGACCGCGACGACGATACTCTCCAGTCGGGGCAACGGGCCCTCAAGCTGGGCGACCAACTGGTCGGGTTCGCCGTGCAGTTCGAGTTCCTCGACTTCGGCATCGTGGCCGATTACCATCAGCACCGCGCGGATGTGTTCTTCGTCCTGGTTGCCGAGCCAGAGCAGTACATCGCGCTTGGTGAAACCGGGTTCTGATACTGCAGACATGGCAGGGCTAATATAGGCCCTGCCGGAAGCGTTTTCAAGCCCGGCGTTCAGAAGGGGGCGAAACCGGCCGCGTCCCAGTAGGCCTCGCGCAACAACCGGGACTGCCGCTCGAGCGCCCGGGCGTGACCCTCTTCCCAGGTTCGGAGCTGGTCGTAGAACTCGCGCAGGCCCGGGCGGCCGGCACGCTCGGCCAGTTCGCGGTAGCGGCTGATGGTGTTCAGTTCGAGCTGGAGACCGACCGACAGCACGGTCATCTCCCGGTGGGCGTCGGCGATGCGGTCCCGGATTCCGGTCGAGAAAACCGGGCTGTCGCCTTCGAGCAGGGCCGCGGTATCGGACACGGCCAGCGGGTCCGGGTCCCGGCCCCCGGCAATGAGCGCGTACTGCTTCTTCAAGTACCGCTGGTGCAGGTCCTCCTCGGCCGCGAGCATCCGGAACACCTCCCGGCCCTTGGGGTCCTCGGTGTTCTCGGCCGCAATGGTATAGAAGCTACTGCCGGTGTGCTCGGTCAGGATTGCGTCCCTGAGCCCGGCGAGTATTTCGCTGTCAGTGGTCATCTCGGCCTCTTTGGTCTTTGGTCCCGGTTCAGGCCCGGCTTGGAAACGCACAGCGTGTGCTCGTGCATACCCGGCATCGGTCTAGCCCGCCTCTTCTTCACGACGGGACACCAGCCAGGTCAGGGCCGCCGTGTAACGAGGACTCTGGGCCGCCCAGTCGCGCAACTGACGGCAGGGGAACTCCGGGCAGTCGGAGCAGTATTCGCGGCCGTGTTCGTCGGCACAACAGGTGAGAATCCAGCAGTCCGGGCTCCAGTGCTCTTCACGCGGACCGTGACAGCCGGCACAGCGCACCTGCTCCGGTTCGATGTCGAGTTGGAGGTGTTCGCGAAACCACCGCGCGAACTGCCTCTGCATCTCCGGGTTCTTCGCGGCGCGAAGCATATCGCACTGGCCGCAGTCGAGCCCGCAGCAGGCGATGCGACTTTCCTCGGCGCGGGCTTTCAATGCCGTCGGTGCGTGCCGTCGGTCGAAAGACGGGAAAGCTCTGGAGTGGCCCGTGGCGGAATCATAAGGAATGATACCCTTTCCCGGGCCAATGTCCAACCGGGCAGGTGTTTGGGCGAACCCCGGGGCGCGGCTCTCTGGCCGCGCCCCGGCTGCCGACCCGGGGGAAGCCGGCATTCGCCCTCACATCATCTATGCCCCGGTCTCTGCGGTCCGGTAGTGATA
>DSBX01000036.1 GCA_011049385.1 Caldifarciminota bacterium
GAAGCGGGGAGCGTTCGCTCCCCGCTTCCATTCAGACGGAACCAGGGGTAACTCAGTCTTCGGCAAGCATCTGCCGGACCCGGGCGGCGAGGGGCGGCAGTTTGGACCGGACCACATCCCAGATGATGTCCATATCGATGCCGAAGTAGTCGTGTATCAGGATGTCGCGCAGACCGGCGATACGCCGCCATTCAACCTCAGGATGCCGTTCGCGCCAATCCTCGGGCAGCTTCTTCACCGCCTCGCCGATTACCTCAAGATTCCTGATGACCGCGTCGCGGGTCTTACGGTCTGCGGCCAACTGCTCTCGGGTGATTCCTTCCGTGAACTCCCGGACCGCTTCCGCAGCCTCGGCGATATCCTCGAGCAGGACCCTGTAATCCCGGGGCATGAACCGCTTCGGCCAGCACCGGCGCTCTCAACCTCGGCTTGAGCGCACTGCGTATCACCAGGTCAACCCGGCAGGCGAAGAGCTCCTCGAGGAGCTCCTTCAGTCCCATGTAGTTGTCGAATGTCTTCCGGTCGAATTCGACGAGGAAGTCAAGGTCGCTGTCCTCAGTGGCCTCGCCCCGGGCCGCGGACCCGAACACGGCCAGGCTCCTGACCCCGAACCCGCGAATCCGCTCGCGGTTGGCGGCCAGCCTCTCCAGTATCTCGTCACGATTGAGCATCACGCCCATTGTAGCGGATTCCGGTCCGTCCGCAACCGCACGCCCCCGCCCGGAACCTGACCCCGAGCCGCCCAGAACGCGAACTCGACCGGCAACCCCCTCACGGTGACAGCAATGCGGCCTCAAACCCGCTCAACTGCTCCCGGAAGAACCGCTTGACCTCATCCCAGGCGGCCGGAACCAGCAGAACCGGGTCAGGCTCAACATCAGCGTCCTCAAACCAGGCCAGGCTCCGCGCCACGTGATACAGGTTCAGACCGGTGCCGGCGAACCGCGCGCGCAGATGCGCCACAGCCGAAGCCGGAGTCAGCCGCTTCAGGATACAGCAAGCGTGAATATCATAGAAGTCCTTCCGGCTCCCGCGCTGGGAAACGGTCTTGAACTTCTCGGCGAGTACATCCCGCCAGTCCGCCACCGGAACCGGGCCGAAGCCGACTGTCGGCCACCGCAATCGTACCGGGTAAGAGATGAAAGACAGCTTCACTCCCCGCACCCGGCAATGCAGCGTGTCCCGACCCGCGCTCGCGGGCTCATACCCCTCCAGCTCCGACAGCCGTCGCGCCAGACCGGGAACGTCAAACCCGGTGGCGGCGAAGAAGTCAAAATCATCCGACCGCCGGTGCCCGAGTTGAAGCGCCAGACCGGTTCCACCGGCCAGGTGGAAACCCTGCTCGAACAACTCAACCGGCAGTTCCCCGACCAGCTCGCGGCCGCAATCGCTCAACACCTCAGGATGCATCGCCGTCTCCCCTGCCCAGCAACTCGCGCCAGAAACGCGCCGTCATCGCGGTCAGCCCGCGGCCGGAAGAAACCGCCTGCCGAATCGCCCCATCGCCATAGACCTCCCTCAGCCAGCGCACCGATTCCGGGTCGCCGTGCTCCAGCACCCGGCGGACGATGTACCGCTCATGCCGGCGGACATCAACCTGGTCCCGGTCCGCATCCCACAGCAACTTCATCACGCAGTCCGGCGGCCGCTCCGGCGACGGGGTCAAAGACCGGCCCAGTAACCGCGCCAGCTCAGGGAACACCGGCGACTCGCGGTTGGCGCGGAACAGAACCTGCCGACCCGCCTCCCGGCGGGCCACCACACCGGCCGACACCAGCAGACCCAGCTCGCGGTGCGCCGAACCCGGGCTCAGACCCGTCTCGCGCACCAATCGCCGCAGATGGAACTCCTCATCCGGCCGGCCAAGCAGTAACCCCAGCACCCGGCGCCGGGCCAGGCCGAACAACA
>DSBX01000061.1 GCA_011049385.1 Caldifarciminota bacterium
GTCCAAGCAGGCAGGTATGACATTTTCGCGTTGTAGTTAGCTATGACATTATCGCGTTGCATCCACAGGTTCAGCCCGCATTCCTTGACCCGGACCGTCACGGTCGTATCATCCCCCGCGATGCTTCCGCGTTCCACATCCGACACGAGTCGTGACTGACCCGGTCGCCGCGGTCCGTAAGGTCTTCGGCCCGGGCCGACGGCTGGAGCGGGAGCTGGCCGGGTGCGAACTCCGACCGCAACAACAGGCGATGGCCGAGGCGGTCGCCGCCGCCTTCACGAACAAGGGCAGGCTCGCGGTCGAGGCCGGCACCGGGGTCGGCAAGAGCCTCGCCTACCTGGTGCCCGCCGCGGCCTGGGCCGACCGGGAACGCGGCCGGGTCGCGATCTCGACCTACACCCGCATCCTCCAGGACCAGCTGGTCAGCCGGGACACGAAACTGCTCACCCGTCTCCTGCCCGGTGTGCCCCGCATCGAGGTCGCCTACGGCCAGGAGAACTACCTCTGTCGGCTCCGGCTCCACACCCGGGTCACCCACGGCCTGTTCGACTCCCGCGAACAGGCCCGGGCCGCCGACGCCTTGCTCGAATGGTCGGCCGCGACCGAGACCGGCATCCTCCTCGACGCGCCGGTCAACCTGCCTCCGAAGCTGGGCCGCCGGGTAGGGCGGGACTCGGCCGCCTGCCCGCGCCAGCGCTGTCCCTACTTCGGCGAATGCTGCTGGTACAAGGCCCGCAGGTCCTGGGACGCGGCCGCGATCCTGGTCGTCAACCACGCGCTCTTCTTCGCCGGTTCCGGCGAGAACGGCATTCTCCCGGAATTCGCCGCGGTCGTCTTCGACGAGGCACACCGGCTCGAGGACGCCGCGGTGCGCCACTTCGGGGTCCAGCTCAACCAGGGCTGGCTCATCGGCATTCTCGACGGCCTGAGCCCGGTCTCGGGCCGGGGCCTGCTCCAGTCCCTGCGCGGCACCGGGCCGGTTGAGACGCTTGCCTCCGAGACGGTGGCCTGCCGGGCCGAGCTCGCCGCGTTCTTCGACCGGCTCGTGACCGAGACACCCGGACCGGCCCCGTCCCGTCGAGGCCCAACCCGTTCCCGGCGCCGACCGGCCGAGGACAGAGGCCCCTGGAACGCGCGGCGGCGGCTGAATGGCCCGGTCACGCCCACACCGGCAGTCGGCCTCGAAAGACTGGGCACCGCGCTCTCCGAGACCTCGGCCGACCTGGCCGACGAGGAACTCGCCGCGGAACTGGGTGGGGCCGGTCGCTGGCTGCGCGAGGCCGCCGCCGGACTGCGCCGCTTCGAGGAACCGGGCGAAGAGAACTCGGTACGCTGGCTCGAGACCGGCCCGGCCGGCACGACCCTGAACCTGACCCCGCTCTCGGTCGCCGAGCCGCTCGCCGGCGAAGTCTACCCCCGGCTCGGCACGGTCGTGCTGACCTCGGCAACCCTGGCCGTCGCCGACAGCTTCTCGTTCACCGCCGGCCGGCTCGGACTCCAGGGCTTCCGGTTCCTCCGCCTCGACTCGCCCTTCGACCACCGGGCCAACAGCCTGCTCTATGTTCCGGGCCGGATGCCCCTGCCCTCCGAGCCGGACTACGTCGCCGAGGCCGCCCGGCTGGTCGGCGACATCGTCGCCGCCAGCCGGGGCCGGGCGCTGGTGCTGTTCACCAGCTACGAGATGATGCGCCGGGTCCACGGACTCTGCGACACCGGCGGCCACACCGCCCTGCTCCAGGGCGAGATGCCCCTGCCCCGGCTCATCGAAGAATTCCGCACCGACGTCCACTCGGTGCTCTTCGCCACCCAGAGCTTCTGGCAGGGCGTAGATGTGCCCGGCCAGTCGCTCTCCTGTCTCATCATCTGCCGCCTGCCTTTCGAGGTACCCGACGACCCGCGAC
>DSBX01000301.1 GCA_011049385.1 Caldifarciminota bacterium
CCATCTACCTGCTCAAGGCCAGCTACCAGGAATTGCACACCTACTCCATCTCCGGCGATGTCTGGACGAGCAAGCCGGACATACCCTACAGCGCTTACGGCCGCCGCCGCAAGGTCAAGCGCGATGCGGTAATCGCTTTCGACCCGGCCACCAGCCGGCTCTGGGCGTCGAAGGGTGGCAAGACCTGCGAGTGGTGGTACTTCGACGTCAGCGGCGACAGCTGGGTCGAGGCCCTGCAGGACACCATTCCGATGGGGCCGTCGCGGAAGCCGCCCGCCGCGGGCAGTGCGGCGGCCATCAACGCGGGCAAGATATATTTCCTCAAGGGCAACAAGACGCTCGAGTTCTGGCGCTACAACGCCGACCTGCCCTTCCAGTCCGGCACCGGGGCGGACGGCCCGATGGCCGGGGCCGTGGTGCCGCCGGGCGTGAACCCGGAGCTGTCGGTCTTCCCGAATCCGCTGGCCGCGCGGGGCGAGGTCCGGTTCAGCCTGCCGGTTGCGGGCCGGGTCCGGCTCACGCTCTACGACGTCACCGGCCGCGATGCGCTCCGGCTTATGGACGAGGAAAGGGGTGCGGGCGAGCACCGGGTCACGCTCTCGGGCGCGGGTCTGGCCCGGGGCGTGTACCTTGCCCAGCTCACGGTGACGACCCCCGGGGGTACTGCGGTCGCACAGCAGAAGGTTGTCCTGACCCGGCAAGGGAGGTAGCTGATGCGGCGCGCGGTCGCCGCCCTCCTGCTCGTCGCGCCGACTCTCCTGCTCGGCCAGCCGGTTGATACGACCTGGGCCCGGGAGGTCGGCGCGGGCGGGCTCTTCAGCTTCGCCGCGGATATGCACGCCGACGCGGACGGCAACGTCTGGGTCTGCGGCCGGGGTCGGGACGGCGACAAGTCCGACGAGGACCTCGTCGTCGCCCGGCTCAACGCCTGGGGTGATACCGCCTGGGTGCGCTTTCTCGACGGCGCGGATGCCGGTTCTTCCGACGACATCGCCCATGCGCTGGCGGTGGATTCGGCGGGCAACGTCTACGTCGCCGGTGCGCTCGAGTCGCCCGGGGACTCCTGGGTCGAGTCGGACACGATGCCGACCTACACGCCGACGACCGGCAGGCGCCGGCGCGTGAAGCAGGGCGGCGACATCGTCACCTACAGCCCGGGCGTGTTCTTCGCGCTCAAGGGCAACAAGACGGTCGAGTTCTGGCGCTACGTCGTGCCGCCCGAGCCTGCCGGCCGGCCGGAGCGCTCGGGCGTGATGGCGGGGACCGTCCCTGCCGGAGCGCCGTCTGTGAAGCTGGGTCCGAATCCGCTTGTCGGCGGATTCGCGACTCTGCGATTCGAAGGTGACCGGGTGCCCGGGTGGTCAGGTGGCCGGGTAAGCGTGTACGACGTGTCCGGCCGGAATGCTCTTTCCCAGGTATTGGTCATTGGGAAATGTGAATTGGGCATTCCGTTGGACCTTCGGCAGGTCCCGGCCGGGGTCTACCTCGTGAAGGTGGAAGCCGGCGACTTCACGGCGACGCAGAAGCTGGTAGTGCAGAAGTAGACGGACGGGAACATGACCCTCGGCGTCGGACGCCGGGGGTTGCCGCGCCGCCGGCGCGGAAGGCAAGGAAAGGGAGTTCCGATTGTCTCCGAAGGATTCCCGGCGCTATGCGCCGGGGGTCGTGTCCCAAGCCCTACCGGTTGCCGCTGAGGATACTACCCTTCCGCGTAGAAGCGCGGCGATTGTGTCCCAAGCCGACAAGACCGACACCGGGGTGGGCCTTACGGCCCGCCCCGCGCATTCCACCTTCACCCGCACTCCCCCCTGCCTTCCGGGGATGGCCCGGGGGACGGCTCCGGGGACCG
>DSBX01000292.1 GCA_011049385.1 Caldifarciminota bacterium
GACGTTGACGCCGGGGCCGAGCAGTTTGGCCGGGATCATCGCCTGGTCGTGGTACATCGCGACGAAGCCGTCGTAGTCGGCGAGGCGGGCGGCGAGCGCGTCGGCCGGAAACGGGCCGTGAACGTCGGCACCCCGGCGGCGTGCCAGCAGAACCCCGGCGGCGATGCGGTCTTCTTCACCCCGGCTGAATTCGGTGCCGTGCGGGTTGAACGCCATCACCGCGATGCGCGGTTTCCGGCGAAGCGGAGAAATCGCGGTCCGGAGACCGCTCCCACAGGACTCGGACCGGAGGAAGGCGTCAATCAGCGCCGTTTTCTCCGCGACCGCGGCCGCGGTGATGAACCGGCTGACCTCGGCCAGCGGCCGGTGAATGGTGACGAACACCGCCTTGAAGCGCCGGGTCCAGGCCAGCAGCGCCGCCGACCGCGCGCCCAGCCGCTCGGCGAGGAACTCGGTCTGGCCCGGCCAGCGGAAGCCGGCCCGCCGGAGCGCGGTCTTGGATACCGGCGCGGTGGCGAGCGCCGAGACTTCGCCCCGGCGGAGGAGCTCGACCCCGCGTTCGAGCGCGGCGAGCGCGGCCGCGCCGCAGTTCGCCTGGTCCCGGCCGGGTCGGAACCGGCCGACCGCGCCGGTGTCGTGGACCGCCACCCCGGGCGGCAGGTCAAGCCCGAGCCGGCGCGACTCGCGCCCGATGACCGCGGCCGGGCCGATGAGCAGGGCGGCGCGGGGTCGGAGCCGGGCGAGCGCCTTGAGCGTTATCTCGGGGCCGATGCCGGCCGGGTCGCCGAGGGTGATGCCGATAGGAACGTGGCCGGGTGGCCGGGTGACCGGGTGACCGGGCAAGGACCGGGCGGCGGCCGGGCGAGTGGTCTTCATCAGTAGTGGCTGAGCGTGCCGCTGCGCCGGGTCCAGCGGTCAATCAGCGCGAAGACGATGAGGCCGAAGGCGACCCAGACCACGCAGAGGACGGAGAGGCGGAAGAAGACGGTGCCGAGCGAGAAGTCGAGCTGTTCGCCGAGCAGGAAGTGGCGGACGCCGAGGATGCCGTAGGTGGTGGGCACAAAGAGCGCCGCCCGCTGCATGAACACCGGCAGGACCGCGAGGGGATAAGCGATCGGGGTAATGACCATTATCAGGCTGGACAGGATTTCCGAGACAATCCAGCCCTGCTTGAAGATGAGCGTGGTCGAGGCCATCAGCATCCCCACGCCGTAGAGCGCGATGAGCATCAGCCCGACGATGGCGAGCGAGGGCAGGATGCCGGACGGGCTGACGGTGATGGCGTAGAGGGCGAAGATGAACCCGAGCTGGACCGCGATGATCAGCGCCTGGTGCAGGATCGAGTGGCAGGACATCCCGAGCGTGAACACCCAGCGCGGCACCGGCGCGGCGAAGACCGATTCGAGCGTGCCGTAGAACTGCTCCTTGCGCAGGCTGAAGCCCATCGCCCAGAGCGCCATGTTGAGGAAGCCGATGAAGAGGTAGCCGATGGTGATGAAAGTGATGATGTCGGAGGTGCCGACCAGTTTCTGCAGGTGCTCGGACTCGCGGCCGCCGACGAGCGCGACGCCGTAGAGCAGGTAGGGCAGGAGGTAGATGACCGGGTCAATGAGACTGCGGGCGAAGTCGGCCTTGTAGGTGAGTTCGAGCTTCCATTCTTTGATGTTCTCGGCCCAGACCGCCCGGGCATAGTGCCGGAGCGTCGCGAGGCGCGCGCGTGCCATCAGTGCATCCCGATGGTGCCGTCGCGCCGGGTCTTGCGTTCGAGCGCGACGAAGGTGAAGTAGCCGCCGACGAGCAGGATGATGTCCATCACCGCCAGCAC
>DSBX01000175.1 GCA_011049385.1 Caldifarciminota bacterium
CTGCGCACCGCACTCCGCCGGCGTCTGCGCCGCACACCGGACCGCTCACTCTTCACCCGTCTACGCCGGTCGCACGGTGCCGACGCCCGGCGTTACATCCGGAGAGCCCCGGGCGATGTCCGGTGTCTCGAACGAAGTCGCCTGCGCCTTTACCGCGTCCGGTTGTTCTTGCCTGGAGGCAGTAGTCGCGGGCGGGGCCTGATGCAGAGCATCAAATGAGAGACCGCTGCCGCTCGGACAACGGAATCGGCCATGTACCCCGGCGTGTATCGGCGGTTGCTCCGTTTTCCGGTCCGGAGAGGGGTTTCTCCACTTCGGTCGAAACGACGGGCATCGGCGGTTGCTTCCGGTTCCTCCACCTGACCACTTGACCACTCGACCACCTGACCACGTTCCTCCTCTGACGTCCATCGGCGGCTACTTCCTGTCCGGCATCCATCGGCGGTTGACAGTTCGGTCGTCCGACCTATCATCAGGCACAGCCAAGGAGGAGCAATGCTGAGAAACGTCCTGCTCGTGCTTGTCCTGCTCGCGGTCGGCGCGGCCCAGCCACCGGATACGCTGTGGACCCGCCGGGCAGGCGGAGGGAAATGGGATTCCGCGACCTGGGTGGACCCGACCGACGACGGCGGGTGCGTAATCGCCGGGGCGTCGGCGAACTCACCCACATACCTCTGCTACCGGTATGACTCGACCGGCCGCCAGTTGTGGCGCCACGCGGGCTATTACTCTCAAAGGTACCACTGCGTGCGGCAGACCCCGGACCGCGGGTTTGCCTTCGGCGGTTGGGAGCGACTCGGCTCCGATGCCGACTTGCTGCTCGGACGCACCGACGCCGTGGGCAGATTGCTCTGGACCACGACCGTGGGCGGGGATTCGGACGACTTCGCGCACAGCCTGTGCCTGACTTCGGATACGGGCTACATTGCGGCCGGTCGTACCCGCTCCTGGGGCATAACCCAGGAGGATTTGTATGTCGTTCGCTTCGACCGCGACCGGACCGGGATTGGTGAGATGCCACAGCCGGGACGTGTCCTCTCCAGCCCCGGCCCGACCATCATCCGCGGCGTCTTCAATTTTGCGGGCGCGGGACATAACCCGATTCTGCCCGGAGAATCGGGATTGTGTCCCAGGCCCGCGCAACTCCACGACATCTCCGGCCGTAAGGTGATGAACCTGCAACCGGGCGCAAATGACGTCCGGCATCTCGCGCCCGGCATCTACTTCATCCGCCCGGCCGCCGGCGCCGGGCCTGACGCGCCCGCCGGCCACCGGGTCGTCATCGCCCGCTGAGCCCAAAGAGAGGTGTTGCGGACCGGCACGCGACGAGAATAGACTGCGGGGCGGCCGAGCCGCCCCGCAGTCTTGCGACGCGAAGCGCCGCTACTTCTTCTTGGCCGGTTTCTTCGCGGTCTTCTTTACCGGCTTCGCGGCCTTCTTCGGCGCCGCCTTTGGTTTACATGCCATAGAGACCTCCTTTGTTGGAATTGTGGTCTCGTCGCGGCCGGCCTCATGCCGGACGCGTCGAAGAGATTGTAGCACGGTCACGGAATCCGTCCTGAGGAAAAGGACCGGATTCGCGATAACGTCGCCCCGGATTTGACGCGCGGCCGAACCGGGCCTAGCATTGTCTCCTGACCGAAAGGAGCGCACCCTGTGAGAAGAGTCATCCTGTTGAGCATTGCCCTGCTTGCCGCCGCCGCGGCCGGGACCGGGTACGGCCACCGGGCCGACGCCGAAGCGCACCGCCACGCCGCACCCGGTGCGGCGCCCGTCTTCCGCGGTCCGACGCCGCCCTCTCCCCTCTCCGAACCGGCGCTGACC
>DSBX01000233.1 GCA_011049385.1 Caldifarciminota bacterium
GCGGGCCGGGTTTCGATGGCCAACGTCGTTCTGCCCCGGTTCCACTGCAACCTGACGATGACCGACTGGCGCTGGAACGACGCCGGCGGCAACAGCAACGGCCGGCCCGACCCGGGCGAGACCGCGGCGCTCATCGTCACCTACGCCAACTCGGCGGGCTGGCAGGACGCCACCAACGTCACCGCCACCCTCTCCAGCCCGGTCGGCGGAATCGAGATTCTCAAGAACACCGCCGGCTTCCCCAACATCCCGGCCGGTGCGAGCGGCAACTGCTCGGCCGACAGCTTCGTGGTCCGGATTCCGGCCAACGTCCCGCCCCAGATGATGAAGTTCATGCTCACCGTCAGCGCGGACCCGAGCCCGGCCTACCCGGACACGCAGTTCATCGTCCAGTCCGGCGACCCGCGGGTCCTGCTCGTGGACGACGACCTCGGCCGGGACTACGAGAAATGGTACATCGCCGCCTGCGACACGAACGGGATTCTTCACGACCACTGGGACGTCCAGGCCCGGGGCGCGGCGCCCGGCTACAGCGACCTTGCAGACTACCCGGTCGTAATCTGGTGGACCGGCGACGACTCGACCACGACGCTCCAGCCGGCGGACCGCTCCGCGCTGGCGCAGTACCTGGACGCGGGCCGTAAGCTCATCCTCTCGGGCCAGAACATCGCCGAGCAACTGCAGGGCGAATCCTTCCTGCGCGACTACCTGCGCGCGGAGTTCGCGGACGGCAGTACCGGCAAGCCGTTCCTGCCCGGTGTCTCCTCCTGCCCGATCGTGCGGGGCGACACGATGGTGGCCGGCGGCGGCGGCGGCGCGGGCAACGGCCGCTCGCTGGACGGCGTCCGCGCGGTCAACGGCGGCGCGGGCTCGGCCTACTACCAGGACTACGGTGACCCGGACGTCTTCGCGATGATCCGGTACAAGGAAACGGACGGCCAGGCGCTGGTGTTCTTCGCGGTGCCGTTCGAAGCGCTCAACCACTCGACCGCGCGGTATCTCCAGAAATGGACGCTCCTGCGGCGGATCTTCGAATGGATGGGCGAAGCGGTGCCGGGCGTAGCGGACGAGGCCGGGGAACTGCCGCGGCTTGAAGACAAGCGACCCTACGCCCTGCGGGTGACGCCGAGCCCGGTGACCGGCCGGGCCTGGGTCGAGTTCACCGCGCCGGTGACCGGCCGGGTCGAACTGCGGGTATACGGACTGACCGGACGCCTGCACTCGACCACGGAACAGACGGTGAGCTTCGGCGAACGGTCGCGGGTCGAGTTCGATGCGACCGGGCTTGCGGCCGGGACCTACCTGCTCCAGCTCCACACGCCGGCCGGCGCCTATGCCCAGCGGGCGACTGTGGTTCGCTGACCGATAACGCTGACACCGAGGCGGCGCGCCGTTGGCGCGCCGCCTTGCTTCATCTCTACACCAGGTCACCTTCCACGCCGTTCTGCCGTTCGGCTTCTCCCCTCCACCCGGTCACCCTGTCACGCTCCTCCCACTTCCCTGACCACCGCCGACATCACCTTCCGGCAGAGACCCGACTTTCCGGTGCTTGTCCATCAGCCGCGGGAGAGCAAGGGTGCGGAGTTCGGCCGAAAAGTCGTAACCGGCCGGCGCGGTGCCGGCCGGGCAACTACCGGTTGTCCCTTCGCGGTATTCCGGCGGCTTCGGTCACTCGCAACTCACGCAAGAGGCCGCACGACCGCAAGCCCCTCACCGAAATCACCTGCCGCGACCGGTACGAATAGCGCCGGCGCTGTTCGCCTCCCCGCCCGCACCGCCGGCACCACGTTCACGGCCCAACCCGCTCCACCGAACCGCGAC
>DSBX01000359.1 GCA_011049385.1 Caldifarciminota bacterium
CTATAGTATTATACGTCGCCCAACCCCCCAATGCGACAAGAAAAACGCACGCGGCGGGATTTGAAGGAAAGCCCCGCCTTCGGCGGGGCAGAGTCAGACCGGGGAAATCCGGTCAGGCCTCTCCTCTACTTGTGCCTGCCTCAGGCCGCCCAGTCCTTAGCAATCAGCTCGGCCTGTTGCAGGACGGTTGCGGTCGCCAGTTTCTGCTTATCCGGCGGGTAGCCGTGTCGGCGCAGGACGCGCTTCACCAGCACCCGCAGTCTCGCCTGCACGCTTTCTTTGAGCGTCCAGTCGATGGCAACATTATTGTGGATTACGTCCGTGATTTCCCGCGCAATGGCGCGCAGGACCTCATCGCCCAGCACCGCGACCGCGCTGTCGTTGGTCTCGAGCGCGTCGTAGAACGCCAGCTCCTCGGGCGAGAGCTTCAGCTTCGCGCCCCGGTCGCCTGCCTCGCGCATCTCCCCGGCCAACTTGATGAGCCGCTCGATGACCTCCAGCGTCTCGATGGTCCGGTTATGGTACTCGTTGATGGCGTTCTGCAGCATCTCAGCGAACGACCGCGCCTGCACCAGGTAGGTCCGCGACCGCACCTTGATCTCGTCGTTGAGCAGTTTGCGCAACAGCTCGACCGCGAGGTTCTTCTGGGGTATTCCCCGCACCTCGGCCAGGAACTCGTCGGACAGGATCGAGATGTCCGGTTTCTTGAGCCCGGCCGCGGCGTAGATGTCAACCGGTTCGTCGGCCGCAATCGCCTCGGATACGATCTGCTTGATGGCGAGCTCCAGTTCTTCGTCGGCCCGGGGCCGACCCGGGGCCGACTTGGCGAGGGCCGACCGCACCGCCTGGAAGAATCCGACGTCGTCCCGGATTCTCAGGGTCTCCGGGTGGGGCACGGACAGCGCGAACGCGGCCGACAGCTCCTTCACCGCCTTCAGGAACCGGTCCCGGCCGTCTTCCTGCGCCAGCACCTGCTCCTGCGCCCGGGGCAACAGCGCCAGCCGCTTCTGCGGGTCCGGCAGTATCCAGTCCGACCAATCGAAGCCGAGCATAAGCTCACAGCAGACCTCGTACTTCGCGAGCATCAGCGCCACCGCCTCGGCCTGGTCTATGGCCGCCCTGCCCTTGCCCCCGCGCTCGGTGTAATTCGCCAGCGCCTTCTTCAGCGAATCCGCGATGCCGATGTAGTCCACCACCAGCCCGCCCGGCTTGTCCTTGAACACCCGGTTCACCCGGGCGATGGCCTGCATCAGCCCGTGGCCGCGCATCGGCTTGTCGAGGTACATCGTGTGCAGGCAGGGCGCGTCGAACCCGGTCAGCCACATATCGCGCACCAGCACGATGCCGAACCGGTCGGCCGGGTCCTTGAACCGCTTCGCCAGTTCCCGGCGCCGCTCCTTGTTGCGGATATGCTGCTGCCATTCCACCGGGTCGGTTGCAGACCCGGTCATCACCACCTTGACCAGGCCTTCCCGGTCGCTGTCGCCGTGCCAGTCGGGCCGGAGCGCGACCAGCTTCGCGTACAGGTCCACGCATATCCGGCGGCTCATACAGACCACCATCGCCTTGCCTGCCAGCGCCTCCTGCCGCTTCTCCCAGTGCTCAACAAGGTCCTTCGCCACTTCGTCCAGCCGGTCATCGGCGCCGACCACCTTCTCCAGCCGCGCCCAGCGGGACTTCAGGCTTTCCTTGCGGTCCACCTCCTCGGCCTCGGTCGCCTCCTCGAACTTCTCATCCACGACCGGCTTCTCGGCCTCGGGCAGGTCCAGCTTCACCAGCCGAGACTCGTAGTAGATCGGCACCGTCGCCCGGTCCTCGAC
>DSBX01000162.1 GCA_011049385.1 Caldifarciminota bacterium
CGGTGAAGACTGGTTCTTGCAACATGTAGCCAGTCTACCCGGTAACACTGTCCAAGCAGGCAGGTATGACATTTTCGCGTTGTAGTTAGCTATGACATTATCGCGTTGCATCCACAGCCATTCGTCAAGATGGTTGACGTCCGGGCAGGCGGGGGTAGAATCTATGTTGATATTCGTGGGGTGCGGGAGTCGAGAGTCCTGGTGATGTCGGCCCTCGGTCGCCGCGCGTTTCCTTGAACCCTTGCCCCCCGGTACCCCGAGGTTCTTCAGTGTATCGGAGGTGCGAGTGATACCTGTTCCGCGTCCGTCGCGAGAGCCCTCGCGCGGTGTCCTGGTTTCCCTGCTGTGTGCGTTGCTGGTCGTATCCGGTATGGCGCTGGCGGGTAAATCCCTGGTTCGGGTCGAGGCCCGGGATTACTGGGAGTTGTACGACCACATTCCGTTCAAGGGAAGCTCGATCGAAATCGCCGGCGCGGTGCTCGGCGAGAGCTACGACCTGCTGGTGGCCCCGGAGGACATGGCGCTTGTCACCGGCAGTGGCTTGGCCTGGCAGGTGGTTGAGCTCGAGTCCCGACCGGTGGAGGACGGGGTTGATGCGGAGTACCGGTCCTGGGATGCGCATATCGCTTTGATGCGCAACTGGGCCGCGACCTATCCGGATATCTGCCGTCTCGACAGCATCGGCCAGACCCACGAGGGCCACTGGATTTACGGGGTCAAGATCAGCGGCAACGTCCAGGTTGATGACGACCGGCCCGAGGTCATCCTCGAGGCAACGCACCACGCCCGTGAATGGGCGGCGCCCGAGGCGGCCCGGCATTTCGTGGACACGCTCTTGACCAACTATGCGACCAACCCCGGGTTCCGCGATTACGTTGACAACGTCCAGACCTGGGTCTTCCCGATAATAAACATTGACGGCTATCTCTGGGACTACCCGCAGCAGCGTTCCTGGCGGCGGAACCGCCAGCCCTTCGGCTCCGCCATCGGCAGTGACCCGAACCGGAGCTACAACGGGGTCTGCGACGGCGACCCGAATGCCGACTGGGGCGCGCTGGTGCGCGGTTCCCGTTCCGACCACCGGCCGGGCAGTGACGTCTGGATGGGCGCGCACGGCCGCTGGGCGAGTGAAGTTGATGCGCTGGCCGAGTTCTTCAAGACGCGGAACTTCGTCGCCGATATTACGCTCCATTCCTACTCCGAGCTTGTGCTCTGGCCCTACGGTGACGGCAGAACCGCACCCTACAATGCGATGCTCGTCAGCCTCGGCCAGCGGATGGCGGCACAGATGCCCAAGCTGGGCAGTGGCACTTACTCCCCCGGGCAGTCGAACACGCTCTACCCGACCTCGGGCGGGTCCTGCGACTGGATGCTGGGCTGGGCGCACGCGGTGGGCGGGTTCCCCTGCATGTCCTACGTCTTTGAACTCGGCACGACGTTCTACCAGAACACGAGCCAGCTTCCGGCCATCCAGACCGCGAACTTCCGGGGCGCCTATTTCCTGTTCCAGCGGGCGGATTCGATTCGGAACGCGTTGCGCGGCAAGGTGCCGCCGCCGACACTGACCGGGCCGGATTCTTCGGAGACCGGCGACGTCGTACTGCACTGGTCCCCACTCCGGCCGTCCTACAACGAACCGGACCGCTGGGGCATCGAACGTCTCTCCGGCCTGACCGTCATCGAGGACGACTTCGAGGCCGGTTCCGGCCGCTGGACCTTCGGCGGCGCGGCGCTCTCGACGACCCAGAAGCGCTCGGGCAGTTACTCGGTCTACCTCGGTACCGGCAACAACATCTCCAACTACGCGATGA
>DSBX01000075.1 GCA_011049385.1 Caldifarciminota bacterium
CCGCATCCCCCCTCCTTGACACCGCGCCCCGCGCGACGGTCAACACCCCGCGGCCCGACCCGCAAGGCAGGGGCCGGGCGCGGACAGCCGCGCCCGGCCCCTGCTCACACCGTCACGCCCTTACGGACCGACCGGCGCCGAGACGTTGAAGACCTGGAACCGGACGTTCTCCAGCGTGCTCGGCGACAAGCCGCGCGCGGTCCACTTCGCCACCAGCGTCGCGACTTCGAGCGCCAGCGAGTTACCGGACATTCCCCGCCGGATCCGAGCCCAGACCTCGCGGCCGAAGCTCAGGTAGAACGGGTACTGAATGACGCTCACGCCGTCCGCGTCCAGCGTCTGGCGCACCTGTTCCTCCATCGAGGTCAGCATCGGAAACACGCTCTGGACGTTCATATACATCCGGTCGCGCAGTTCATCAAGGGTCGCCTTGATACGACCGGTATCGTACTTCGCGTTCCACTTCGCAATCCGCTGTGCCGGGTTGATGTTGGACATCGTGGTTTACCTCCTTTCTCTCAAGCTGACCGGCCGTGGCAGCCCGCACCAGCCGCGAGCCGGTCCCGACGCCCTGTCCGGGCCAGGGACAGGGTCTGCCCCGCCGGGACCGGCCAACCTCCTCCGAATTGTCAAAGAACGCTTCTCGTTGTCCCTCTCATCAGGTTATACGCCGCATCCGGCCCGGCGCGAGCAGAAAGAAGCCGCTCCGACAGCCGCCGCGACTCCCGGAGCGGATTCTTCGCTACAGTCTGGTGGTCTTGCGTGTTCCCGGCAGTCGTGCGCCCGGTTGCCGGGTGCGACTGCGCCTGAGTTCCCGCTCAAAGAGCACGATGCCCTCAAGCGCGGGCCGCATTGTCTCGGAGCATTCAGGATGCCGCCTCAGAAATGACGCGACCGAAACCCGCTCGCCTGACCGGCGGGCGACGGCGAACTCCTCGACGGCAAGCAGTTCCTCGTCGGACGGTCGCGGGCGCTTTACTATGGATTTGCTCATGGTTATTGCTTCTTTCAAGATCAGGCCGGCGGTCCGTAGTACCGCCTCCTGAGTGCGACTCCAATCGTGTTCATCGCCTCACGGAATTCTTCACGCACCTTCCGGACCGGAAGCCCCAGCTCTCGGCCGATTCCTGCCAGCGACGGTCTCTCACGGTACCAGAAAAGGATGATGATGAAGCGCTGGGGCTCGGGCAGGTCCGCGATGATGCGGTCCAGCTTCGCCCTGATTCGTCGTCCCTCACAGCGCTCGGCCGGTGACTCCTGCGCGGGCAGGTCGTACTCCAGCTCCGAGCAGGATTCGATCGGGACCAGCCGCGCCCGCTCGCGCTTGCGCTTTCGAATCTGGTCCAGCGCGGTGTTGCGGGCAATCGTGCACAGCCACGTGAACAGCTTCGCGCCCCGGGCCGGGTCGTACGTGGACCGGGCCGCGAAAGCCTTCACGACAGCACGATGCACGACCTCATCGAGGTCGCAGTCGTACAGATTGGGGAACTCTCGCCGCACCCAGCCTTTCAGCCCGGGGCGGCAGGACTCGAGCGTCAGCGCATCTCGCTCAGGGTCGCCGCAGAACCGCGGCTCATCGCCTGCGGCAGGTTTCTCAGGCCTTCCGGTCTCTCGTTGTCGTCGGGTTCTCCGGCTGGGCGACGGCGTCCCGACGACTGCTTTGCGCCGTTGCCCAGGCAGCAGTGACTGCCGCTTCATACTCACCTCCTTGCGGTGGTGTCGCGATCAACGAACCGGACGCCAGGCGGCCGAACCCACCGCTCAACTCCTCTGTCGCTTCCGTCTCCTATAGTATTATAC
>DSBX01000035.1 GCA_011049385.1 Caldifarciminota bacterium
GACCTGATAATGATGATCGCCGGTGAGGCGAAGGGGATATCCCACGACGACCTCGACCGGGCGGTCGAGATGGCGATGCCGCACATCCGCACGACGTTGGACATGCAGTTCGAGCTCGTCGGCAAGGTCGGCAAGCCCAAGATCAAGCCCGAGAAGCCCAACGTCCCGCCCGAGCTCGAAGCCGCGGTGCGCGAGCGGGCCGAGGCGAAGGTGCGCGAGCTCAACCGGACCGAGGACAAGCAGGAACGTCAGCGCGGCCTGGACGAGCTCAAGCTCGCGCTGGTCAACGAACTGACCGTTTCGCCGGACGGCGAGACGCCGGCGCCCTTCCCCAACGCCAAGGGCCCGGTCACCGAGGCGCTCGATGCCCTCGTCGGCCGCGACGTCCGCCGGATGGCGATTGAAGAGAACCGCCGCCTTGACGGACGCGGCTTCGATGTCGTCCGGCCGATTACCTGCGAGGTCGGGGTCCTGCCCCGGGCGCACGGCTCGGCGCTGTTCACCCGCGGGCAGACCCAGTCCATCTGTGCCGCGACGCTGGGTACGAAGCAGGACGAGCAGGTTGTTGACGATGTCGAGCTCGAGGTCGAAGAGAAGAAGCGGTTCATGCTTCACTACAACTTCCCGCCGTTCTCGGTCGGCGAGGTCCGGTTCCTGCGCGGGCCGAGCCGGCGCGATGTCGGCCACGGCGACTTGGCCGAAAAGGCGCTTGAAGCGGTCGTTCCGACCGAGGAGGACTTCCCCTACACGATCCGGCTCGTTTCCTACATCCTCGAGTCCAACGGATCGAGTTCGATGGCCTCGGCCTGCGCCGGCTCGCTGGCGCTGATGGATGCGGGCATCCCGGTCAAGGACGCGGTGGCCGGGATGGCGATGGGGCTGATCAAGGAAGGCGACAAGTACCGTATCCTTACCGACATCCTCGGCGCCGAGGACCACTTCGGCGACATGGACTTCAAGGTCACCGGCACCCGCGACGCCATCACCGCCATCCAGCTCGACCTGAAACTGCCGGGTGTGTCCTGGCCGCTCCTGCGCGAGGCGGTGGTGAAGGCGACCGAGGCCCGACGCCAGGTCCTCGACGTGATGGAGAAGACCATCGCCGCGCCACGGCCGGAGCTCTCGCGCTACGCGCCGCGCATCATCTCGATTGCCATTGACAAGGAGAAGATCGGCACGGTCATCGGGCCGGGCGGCAAGATGATCCGCCGCATCACCGAGGAGACCGGCGCGACGATAGACATCGAAGACGACGGTACCGTGACCATCGCCTCGAACAAGGCGGATGCGCTCGATAAGGCGAAGGCCTGGGTCGAGTCGCTGGTGGCCGAGGCCGAGGTCGGCCGGGTCTATGAAGGCACCGTTACCCGGTTGATGAACTTCGGCGCTTTCGTCGAAATCCTGCCGGGCAAGGAAGGCCTCGTCCACATCTCCCAACTCGCGCCCGAGCGGATCCGGGCGGTCGAGGACGCAGTCAAGGTCGGCGACAAGGTCTGGGTCAAGGTGGTCGAGGTAGACGACCTCGGCCGGGTCAACCTCTCTCGCCGCAAGGCGATGGAAGAACGCGGCGAGATTCCGCCTTCGGATGACGACGGCATCGCCAAGCGCCCGCCGCGCCGCGACGGCGACCGGCGTGACAGCGGCCGCGACCGGGACCGGCGCGGTTCCCGCGACCGTGACCGCGGGTCGCGCGACCGGCGCCCGCCGCGCCGCTGAACCGAAAGGTGACCGGGAGACCGGGTGGCCAGGCGACCGGATGACGGCCTGACCACCCGGTTACCCGAACGGCCCGCAGGGCC
>DSBX01000072.1 GCA_011049385.1 Caldifarciminota bacterium
CTGCGCACCGCACTCCGCCGGCGTCTGCGCCGCACACCGGACCGCTCACTCTTCACCCGTCTACGCCGGTCGCACGGTGCCGACGCCCGGCGTTACATCCGGAGAGCCCCGGGCGATGTCCGGCGTCTCGAACGGAGTCGTCCAGCTTCTGTCCGGCAGTTTCCGAGTTCTCTCTCCGTTACCCGAACTGAAGAGGGATTTCTCCACTCTGGCTCAGAGCACTCTCGATTGAGACGACGAAGAACTCCGGCGTTCATCGGCGGTTATTACCCGTCCCGGATTGCCACGCTTCGCTTGACGGCGGTCGAGACGTGTTCTATCATCCTGCCCGTGCGGAGATTGCTGGCGGCGGTCCTGCTGACGTCCACGCTTGGCGCGACCGGCTACGATGCGGCCGGGACGGCCGGTCGTTGGATGATAGATGTCTACCAGGCGGTGCTCTCTCCGCGACAGGCCGCCAGTACCTGCAACTTCGAGCCGAGTTGCTCCCGGTTCGCCCGGGAGGCGATCGAATCTCGAGGTATTCTCGCCGGCGTCGTCATCGGCGCGGACCGACTGACACGCTGTAACACCCACGCCTGGACCCAGCACGGGCTGGCGTACGTCGGCATCACCAACGGCCGGCTCCGCGACCCGGTACACGTACCGGACAAGCTTTCACCCGCGAAGCCTCACCTTCCCCTGCCGCAGGCCGAAACGCGGGTCGTAAGCGCAGGCGAGCCTTCCGAGACGAGCTTCGCCCGCTGGCTGGCGGACCGGGGCGACTGGCACCGGGCCGGCATCGAGTATGCCCGCACCGCGGCGCAGAACCCGGACAGCGCAATCCGCGTTGAAGCGGCCCTGCTGGGTGCCGAGGCCCTGCTTCGCGCGGACCGACCCGAGTCGGCACGGTTGCTCTTCGCCGGAGTTCTTCCCCATGCACCCGGAACGGCACGACTCGGCATCGCTCGCGCCCTGTTCGCGACCGACCGCTATGAGGACTGCCGCGCCGAGCTGGCCGGGCTCGGCCCGCGGTTCGCCCGCGAGCGGACACTCCTGTCCGGCTGGAGCCTGTTCCGGGAGCATCGGTTCGATGCCGCCGCATCGGTCTTCCGCGAGGCGGGCGACCCGGAATGGCGACCCCTGGCCGCGCTCGACGGCCACGACCTACCCCGCCGCTCGCGCCCGCTGGCGGCCGCGCTTTCGGCGGTGCTTCCCGGTGCAGGCCAGGTCTATACCGGCCGGGTTGCCGACGGTGTTTACTCTCTGCTCGCGGTCGCCGGTTCGGGGTTTCTCACCTGGTGGTTCGGCTCCGCACCCGAGCGCCGAGACCGCACCCGAGTCAAGACCGTCTTCTTCGGCGCGACGACGGCGTTGTTCTACGCCGGGGGCGTGTACGGCGCGCACCGCGCCGCCTGCGACTTCAACCGCGTGCAGGAGCGGCGCTACGCGGCCCGGGCCGACAGCCTGCTGGCACGCGTCGGGCCGGCAACGGCCCGCGACAACAACCGGCCGCCGCGATGAGCGTCGTTGCCGCGCTTTCGCTCTGCGCCGCGCTCACGGTCCTGCCCGGACTGGCCGGCGACCGGCTCTATGAGCAGGGTCTCTTCGAGGCCGCGGTCACCGAGTACCTGCGCGAACTGTACGCCGGGACCGGGGACCCGGTCCGGCTCCGGCTGAAGCTGGCGTTCGGCTACGCGGCCGCGGGCGAGACCGAGTCCGCTGCGGACGAGTTCCGATACCTGGCCTTGAACGACACCGGGGCCGGCCCC
>DSBX01000339.1 GCA_011049385.1 Caldifarciminota bacterium
CGTCTACGCCTTCTTCTGGCAGAAGGTGCTCAAGCGCTTCGACCTGTCGGTCGCCTACGCCAACACCGGCATGTACGTCGTCTGGACGATGGCCTGGGCCGCGCTGTTCTTCGGCGAGAGCATCCGGCTCAATAATCTCCTCGGCGCGGCGGTGGTCATCCTCGGCGTCGGGGTACTGTTCCGGAAGCGATGAACTGGCACGTCGGCCTGTTCGTGCTGTCGGTGGTGATCGTCTCGTTCTCGCAGGTCCTGCTCAAGCAGAGCGCGGACCGCCGGCACGCCGGGCTTCTGTGCGAGTACCTGAACTGGCGGGTGCTTGCCGCCTACGCGCTGTTCTTCGGGACGACGCTGATGGTCATCGTCGCCTTCCGGGGCGTGGACCTGAAGAACGGCCCGATAATCCAGTCGCTCGGCTACATCTTCGTGCTGGTACTCGAACGGCTGTTCCAGCACAAGCCGATAACGCGGGACAAGGTGCTGGGCATCGCCCTCATCGTCGCCGGCATCGTCATCTTCAACCTGCGCTGAGACGCTACCAGCGCGAGCTGGTGTTGGGGTGGCTCATCCACTCGATTCTCTTCCACCACTGCTCGTTCTCGACATACCAATCTATCGTCTCGACCAGGCCCTGCTTGAACGGGCGGCCCGGCTTGATGCCGAGGACGCGGGCGGCCTTGTCGGTCGAGCTGACGTGCAGGTCAACCTGGCCCGGCCGGTCCTCGATGCTGGTCCGGAGCGTATTCGGCTTGCCGAGGTGGTCGAGAACCAGCCCGGCGATATCGAGCACCGAGCAGACCTCGCCCGAGCCGAAGTTGAACACCTGCCCGATGACCTGCTCCGGCCGGCTTATCGCCCGGTCGAGCCGCTCGCAGAGGTCTTCGACATACAGCCAGTCGCGCCGCGCCGAACCGCCGCCGTGCAGTTCCAGCGGCCGGCCCCGGAGCGCCGAGGTGATGAAACGGGGCACGACCTTTTCGAGATGCTGGTTCGGCCCGTACTGGTTGAACGGCCGGATGATGGTCGCCGGAATCCGGTAGGTCTCGATGTACGAATAGACCAGCCGGTCCGCCCCGGCCTTGGCCGCGGCATACGGGCTCATCGGGTTGAGCGGATGCTCCTCGGTCATCGGCTGGGTTTCGGCGGTGCCGTAGACTTCGCTGGTCGAGATGTGCACGAACAACTCCACCCGGTCCGCGTGCTTGACCACCGCATTGGCGACCGCGTGGGTCCCGAGCACGTCGGTTTCGAAGAAGACGCGGTTGTCGTAGAGCGACCGCGCGACGTGGGACTCGGCCGCGAAGTGAACGACGATGTCGGCCCGCGCGACCAGCGAGTTGACCAGGTCCGGGTTGCAGACGTTGCCGTACCAGAACTCGTAGCGCTCGGCGTTGGCCCGGATGCGCTCCGGGATATTGTCCGGGTTCGCGGCATAGGTCAGGAGGTCGAGGTTCAGGATGCGGCAGTCCGGGTGCCGGTCGTAATAATGGCGGATGAAGTTACTGCCGATGAAGCCGCAACCGCCGGTGACCAGAATCGTTTTCATCGCTCCCAGTATGCCGAAGTCTGGCCGCCGGTCAACCCGGTCGGGCGGCTTCGATGCGGTAGAGCAGAACCATACCGTCGGCGCTGGTGCCGAGCAGGGTGAAGCGCAGGCCGTCGGCGACGAAATGCCCGCCCTCCTCCTGGTAGCGGAACGGCGCGAGCGCGGCGAAGGGCCGGTTGTCGCCGCTCACCCAGACGCCCAGGC
>DSBX01000316.1 GCA_011049385.1 Caldifarciminota bacterium
CGGTGAAGTCGGCGTTGGTGCCGATGCCGCCGCTGTAGCCCGCGGCATAGACGAAGCCGTCCGGCCCGAGCGTGACCGCAAGTCCGTCATCGCTGTTGTTCCCCGGGCCGTCGTAGCTGTGTATCCAGCGTTCGATCCCGGTTGACGACAGGTTGACGACGGTGAAGTCCTGCCGGGTACGGTCGTTGGTGACGTAGCCGGAGGCGTAGATACTGCCGCCCGGGCCGAGCGCGATGGCCCAGACTCCATCGCTGGCCCGGGCGGTGCCGCCGTGCGTGTACATCCAGCGCTCCTCGCCGTCCGAGTCGAGGCTGATGACGGTGAAGTCGTAGTTCGATGAGCTGTTCGCCCGGGTCCCCCCGGCGTAGACGTTTCCGTCCGGGCCGACCGCGATTGAGGTGGCGGCATCGGTTTCTTCGCCCGGACCGTTGTGGCTGTACACCCAGCGCTCGGTCCCGGCCGGGGTCAGGCTGATGACTCCGAAGTCGGTCGAGCGCATGCCCCGGATCATACCGGCGACGTAGAGGTTGCTGTCCGGGCCGACGGTAATGGCAAAGGCCTGGTCTCTGAGGTTGGCCGGCCCGTTGTAGCGATAGACCCAGCGCTCGGTTCCGTCCCGGGTCAGGCTGATGACCGTGATATCGTCACGCGTACCAATGCCGCCGCTGTAACCGGCGGCATAGATATGGCCGTCCGGCCCGACCACCACCGAGTTCGCTTTGTCGTAACCATCTCCGGGCCCGTTGTAGCTGTACACCCAGCGCTCAACGCCGTCCGGTGCGAGGCTGATGACCGTGAACAGCGAGCCGCCGGAGCCGCCGTCGCTCAAGCCCGCGGCGTAGATGATGCCGTCCGGCGCGACCGCCATCGCATCGGCCTCATCGGTCTTGAGGCCCGGGACGCGATACGTGTAAGTCCAGCGTTCGGTGCCGCCCGGGGTCAGGCTGATGACAGCAAAGTCGTTGGCGGTCTCGGCGGTGCGGGTCATACCGGCCACGTAGAGGTTGCTGTCCGGGCCGACCGCGACCTCCCGGGCGTGGGAAGTGCTGTCGTGGCGGTAGATCCAGCGCTCGGTGCCGCCCCGGGTCAGGCCGATGACGGTGAGGTTCCGTCCGAGTTCACCGCTCCCGCTGCTGCTGAAGCCGGCGGCGTAGAGATTGCTGTCCGGGCCGATGGCCAGCGAGTAGGCCAGATCATAACCGCTGGCCGGGCCGTCATAACGGTAGGCCCAGCGTGTCTGCTGGGCGCCGGCGACTGCCAGCAGGGCGGTGAGAATCGTCACGAGTCTTGTCATCCTGTCTCCCTGGGTCTTGAAGAGTCACTGCCCGCAGAACGGCACCGGGCGCGGCTGAGGCCGACAGGACTCCTGTCTCAACGAAGAAACCTAGTATAACTCACTCACCACCGGCATCAACCCTTTGGAAGCCGGGTCCAGGAGTTGTCGCGAACCGACCCCCACCCGCACTCTCCCGAAGAACGTGGCCGGGTCGGCGTTGCTCTCCTACCGCTGAATCACGACCTTGCGGCTTGCCCCCTCGACCCCTTGACTTCTCGGACCCTCTGCCCGGATGAAGTAGACTCCGGGCGCAAGATGCCGGATGTCATTCTCGCCGGGTTGGAGCTCCATCACCTTCCGGCCGGAGGCGTTGAGGAGTTGCGCGGGCTTGGGACACAATCCCGATTCTCCGGGCAGAATCGGGTTATGTCCCGCGCCCGAAAGGTTGA
>DSBX01000280.1 GCA_011049385.1 Caldifarciminota bacterium
CTTCGGAGCCGGTCGGCATCTCGCCGGCGAGGAATGCGCCGACTATGTTGTCCAGCTTGTCGGCGATGCTGAGCAGTGCGCCGGGCCTGGTTTCGGGCAGGGCGTCGCCGGCCGCGGCGGGCAGGTACTGCTCGGCGATGGCGGCCGCGACCGCTTCCGGCTCGCCTTCGAGGCGGGCGTAAATGCCGCCGATTCGGCCCTGGAGCGAGGTGAATTCCTTCTCCCGGACCATCTCGGTGAGCAGGTCGGCCTTGGCCAGCTCGGCGGCCCGGTCGAGCAGGGCCGCGTCAACGCCGCCGACCGCGTCGGCGAGCGCCCGGACCAGCGCGCGCAGGCGCAGGGTCTTGTCGTAGTAACTGCCCATACCCTCGAACCAGGTCACACGTTTCTCCTCCTCGACCAGGCTCGCCAGCCCGTGGGCAATGTCGCTCTCGTAGAAGAACCGGGCGTCGCGCAGTCGCGACTCGACCGCGTGTTCGAGCCAGCGGCCGGCGAGCTCAGGGTCACAGCCGGGCGTGTCGGCGATGCCGATGAAGCCGGGCAGGAGGGTGTCGCCTTCGCGCTCGCCGATGGCGAAACAGCGCTGGTGTTCCCTGAGCGCGGTGACGAGCACGACCGCGGGCAGGCGGAGATGCGCAGGGTCGAGCCGGGCCCGGAGCGGGACCGGGCACTCGGTGATGCCGACGGTCGTCTCGACGAGCCCGGGGTCGAGCACCGGGACCCCGCCGGCTTCTTCCGCGAGCCGGGTCACGCCTTCGACTATCGCCCGTTGCCGGGCCTCCGGGTCGGCGATGACCCTGCCGGCCGTGAGGGCGGCTTCGTAGTCCGCGGCCGAGGCGATTGCGACCGGCGGGCCGCCGCGGCGGTGCACGCAGGTCGTGCGGCCGGCGGTCAGTCCGGCGAACCGGAACGGTACGACCTCGGTGCCGAGCAGGCAGACGAGCCAGCGCACCGGCCGGGCGAAACGCGTTCTGTCCTCCCGCCAGCGCATGCTCCGGGCGAAGGGCAGTCCGGCGATGATGCCGGGCAGGGCTTCTTCGAGCAGGGCCGCGGTCCGCACCGGCGGTTCGTCCCGGCGCAGGAAGACGTACTCGCCGCGGGCGGTCTCCCGGACGTAGAGGTCGGCCGGCGTGCGGTTGTTGGCCCGGCTGAACCCTTCGGCGACGCGGGTCGGCTTGTCGTCCCGGTCGAACGCGGCCTTGCGCGGCGGGCCCTGGATTTCGACTTCCCGGCCCGGACGTTCAGGTGCGACGCGGTCGAACAGCACCGCGAGCCGGCGCGGGGTGAAGAAGGTCCGTGCCGAGGGTAGCTCGTCCTCGGCCGGCAGGAGTTCGGTGACCCGGCGCGCCAGTTCAGCGACGGTCGGGACGAGGAACGCGGGCGGCAGTTCCTCGGTGCCGATTTCGACCAGCAGGGGCAGTCTCTCAGCCATGCCCGGGATGATAGGATAGGGTCGGATGATGTCAACCGGGGCCGGTTGCGTGAGGGCCGGGTATCGGGTATAATATCTACGGTTCGAAACGCCAGTTCGGGAAGAAAAGGGATGCGCGGTGAAGACTGCCGGTCTTGCGCCGCGGACAGGAGGGAATTGATGAACGACAGACAGAATCGGCCCGTAACCGGCCATCGGCGGTCTGCGCCCCGGTTGCGCGTGTTGATAGTGGACGACAGCCGCAGTCTGCGCGAGACGCTGTGCGAAGTGCTGTGCGGTTGGGAGATGCACGC
>DSBX01000159.1 GCA_011049385.1 Caldifarciminota bacterium
GCATCCGGCCGGCAAGGTTGAAGCTCGCGGCCTATAATCTTCAGAATCTCGGCCGGGAGGATAATCCGAACGGCGTCTATGAGCGCAAGCTGGAGTATCTCACCGGCGTAATCCGGGAGCTGGACGCGGACCTGGTCGCGGTCGCGGAGGTGCGCGAGGAGGCGGCTTTCACCGAGCTGGTCCGGGCGCTGGGTTCTTACCCGGAGTCCCTGCTTTCGGACCTGACCGCGGACCGCCGCCAGTTGCAGGTCGGCCTGTTGACCCGCCTGCCGGTGGTGGAGCGCGGGCAGTGGCACGACTTTCCCGCGGTCCTGCCCGGCTCGGACGGGCTGGCGAGCCTGCCGTTTCGGCGTTCGGTGCCGTGGCTCCGGGTGCGCCTGGCCGACGGCTCGACGCTCCAGGCCGCGGCGGTGCATTTGAAGTCGGGCCGACCCGAGGTCGAGCGCGTGCCGGAGAGCGAGTTGCCCCGGCGGCGCGAGGTGCTGGGCCTGGCGCTGGCGACCGCGGGCCGGGTGTACGAGGCGGCGGGCCTGCGCTGTCGGCTGGACGAGGCGATGGCGCGCGGCGACGCGGACCATTACGCGGTGCTGGGCGATTTCAACGACGGGCCGGAGTCGGAAGGGGTCCGGGTGGTGCGGGGCGCGATTGCCACAGTGCGCGAAGGCGGCGGAAGCGATGCCGAACTGCTGGCAATCACGGACAGTATTCCCGAGGAGAAGCGGGTTTCCTACGTCGGCTGGGGCCAGCGGGCGTTGCTGGACCATATCCTGGTCAGCCGCGGACTGCACGCCCGGCTGGAGGCGGCGGGAATCGAAACCGGCCTGCTGGAGGGCCTGCCCCGGTACAGCGCGGGCCGCACGAACGGCTATCCCCGTTCCGACCACGCCCCGGTCTGGGCGGTGTTCGACCTGTCCGAACTCCGTGGAGGTGATGCGTGAATCTTGCGCGGCTGGTGGTCGGGCTCGCGGTGCTGGTGCCGGCGGCGCGGGCGCAACTGGGCTACATCGAGTCGTCCGACGGGTTTCGGAACAACCCCGCGCTCGACGGCGGTCGGACCGAACTCGAGTTCGCGGACATCAACAATGACGGCCACGTGGACATCCTGTCCATCGGTGACCACGGCAGTCCGTTCATCAACACCCAGCAGCGCGGGGTGATGGTCTGGTTCGGGGACGGGACCGGCAACTGGACGCTGTACATGCCGGATGACACATTCGGGTACGGCGGCATCGCGGTCGGCGACGTCAACAATGACGGGCAGTGGGACGTCGGCTACGGGATGCACCATAACTACACGCAACACCCGCTCGGGAACAAACTCATCGGGGTCGGGCTGGGCGACGGCACCGGCCGGAGCTGGACCGCCTGGGGCGACAGCCTCGCCCAGGAGGGCCAGACCTGGGGAATGCACGCCACCGACTTCGGCGATTTCGACAACGACGGCCTGCTCGACATCGGTTCAATTTCGTTCGGTGCGAGCGACGGCCTGCACGTCTACAAGAACCTCGGCAACGGCGCCTGGCGGCGTACTTTCGGCTTCACCGGTGGCAACAGCAGTATGGAGTTCTACTTCCGGGACGTGAACAACGACGGCAACCTCGACATCATCGCCGCGCACGGCACCGGCAGTATCTGGTTCGGCGACGGCGCGGGTGGATTCACGCCGACGGAGACCGGCCTGCCGAGTTCGTCCTACGGCCTGCGCGGGTTGTCGC
>DSBX01000118.1 GCA_011049385.1 Caldifarciminota bacterium
TCGGTTGGGCGTCCCGGAGCATGAAGCCGAAGGGGTTGCCGAAGGCGATAGCCCACTCGCCGATGAGCAGGTCGTCGGCGGTCCCGAGCGGGGCGGCGGGCAGGTCCCGGCCCCGGATGCGCAGGAGCGCGAGGTCGAGCCCGTTGTCGAGCCCGAGCAGTTCGGCGTCGAACTCGCGGTTGTCGGGCAGGGTGACCTTGATTGCGGATGCGTTGCGGACGACGTGGGCGTTGGTGATGACGTCGCCGTCGGTCGAGACGATGAAGCCCGAGCCCATGGACTGGACCTCCTCGCGGAACTGTCGGCGCGGGAAGAAATCGCGGAAGAACTCGTCAATGCCGAAACCGCCGAACGGGTCATAGCTGACAATCCGGGTCTGGGTGACGACGACCGAGACCACCGCCGGGCTGACCCGGCGGGCGGCTTCGGTGATGGCGTTGCGTCGGCTGTTGGAAACCGGGTCCGCGCCGCCGGCGGAGCCGACGCAGGTGAGAACGAAGGCGAGGACAAGAGGGAGGCCGAGGGTGTGGTTTCTCAAGCGAGTCAGTCTAGCGGTCAGGACAGGAGGGTCAAGAGAAGCGGGGCGGGCGGCAACACCCGCCCCGCGACGCTGTCGCCCGGCTCAGCGGGTGATGACGAGCGGCCGGGTTTCGGACCGGCCGTCGGCGCTGAGCGTGCAGTAGTAGACCCCGGCCGGGACGCCGGCCGCGTTCCAGGTACGGGTATGTTCACCGGCGGCGAGCGTGCCGTCGGCCAGTTCGGCCACGAGACGGCCGGCCGCGTCGTGGACGCGCAGGCTGACCCGAGTCTCCCGGCCGAGGGTGAACCGGACTACCGAGCGGCCATGGACCGGATTGAGTCCGGCGGTGAAGTCGCGTGCGAGTTCAGAACCCGCTTCTTCCTTGACCCCGGCCAGTTGGGTGAGGACGAAATCGTCGGCGGAGACCTTTGCCCACGGGGTACCTCAGCCGTCGGAGGTGTAGCTGTAGAGCGCGACGCCGAGCCGGACCGCTGACCGGGCCGACGCGGACCCGCACCCCGACCGCCGACGGACGCCGGACAGAAAGCAACCGCCGATGGACGCCGATATCCTGTCCCCACCTGGTCACCTGACCACTCGGTCACCCGGTCACGTTCCTCGCCTCTCCGACCGGAGTGGAGAAATCCCTCTTCAGTTCGGGCAACGGAAAGAGAACTCGGAAACTGTCGGGACAGGAGCAGGACGACTTCGTTCGAGACACCGGACATCGCCCGGGGCTCTCCGGATGTAACGCCGGGCGTTGGCACCGTGCGACCGGCGTAGACGGGTGAAGAGTGAGCGGTCCGGTGTGCGGCGCAGACGCCGGCGGAGTGCGGTGCGCAGTGTCCGACGCAGACCCCGCCGGTCTCACCGGTACAGTTCCCGCCCTGTTCCCTATTGACGCCCCTGTCTCGGCCGACGGGGGGTATACCCCGGGTATACCCCCCAACCGTCTCCTGAACCGACCCGGGAGCCCCGGGAGTCCCCGGGGTCGCGGACTGGCGTTCGAGATAAAGCAAACTTTGTCGGCAGTTTACGCCGATTTGCCTGCATTCGATGCGCGATGATGTGCTCTCTTCGAGTCCCTGCGGCGTATAACTGATGAGAGCCACGGGCCGGCCGCGCCCTTGGAGCCACTGAGCAGAATGAGTGCGGGCTCTCACGTCGGACGTGAATCGGACCGGGAGGAGA
>DSBX01000278.1 GCA_011049385.1 Caldifarciminota bacterium
ACGCTGTGCGCTCTGCTGATTGTCGTCGCGGCCTGTGCCGGTCCCGCCCGGCCCGAACCGGCCATCGCGCCTCCGAACCCGCCATCCCCGCATCAGCCCGTCCCGCCGGCCGGAATGGAGGAACCGATGCACGCCCGAAACGATTTCGGCATCCGCCTGCTCGCCGAGCTCCTGCCCGACACCGCCGACCGCAACGTCTTCGTCTCGCCGCCGAGCGTCCTGCTCGCACTTTCGATGGCCTTGAATGGCGCGCGCGGACCGACCCGTGAGGCGATGACCGGGGCACTCGGTTTCGCCGGGCTTGAAAACGACGAGGTCAACCGGCTGAACGCCACCTTGCTGGCCTCGCTCGACACCGATGACCCCGACATCGAACTGGACGTCGCCAACGCGCTCTGGGTGCGTTCCGGCATTCCTCTCGCCCGCGAGTTCGTGCACGCCTGCGCAGAACACTACCGGGGTCGGGCCGAGGAACTCGATTTCGACGCCGAGCACGCGGTTGCGACAGTGAACGAGTGGGTGCGGAACCGAACCCGGAACCGGATACCGAGCATCGTCGAGCACCTCGGCCGCGAGGACGTCCTCCTGCTTACGAACGCGGTCTACTTCAAGGCCCGGTGGGCCGGGCCTTTCGCCCCGGAGGAAACCCGGGAACAGAAGTTCCGGCCCGCCGCCGGCCCGCCGCGGCTGACCCCGATGATGAGACGGACCGGCGAGTTCGACTACCGTGAGGATGACGAACTCCAGGTCATCCGTCTCCCCTATGGCCGGGGCAATTTCGCGATGTACGTCCTGCTGTCGGCCGAAACCGGGGTTGACGCGCTCGTCGCGAAAGTCGCGGACGGCGGCATCGGACCGGAACTGACCGGGCTCACCCGTCAACCGGGCAGACTCGTCCTGCCGCGCTTCCGGGTCGAATCCGGCGGTCGGCTCAACGATACGCTCGGCCGGCTGGGTATGGCGATTGCGTTCGACCCGCGCCGGGCCGACTTCCAGGCCATGCTCCCGGCCGAGATAGATATGGAGTTCTTCATCAGCGAGGTCGTGCACAAGAGCTTCATCGAAGTCGGCGAAGAGGGCACCGAGGCCGCGGCCGCGACCGGGGTCAGGATGTCCATGACCTCGATGCCGGCCGAAGAAGAGGGTTTCGTGATGGTCTGCGACCGGCCGTTCCTGGCCCTCATCCGCAACGAGGCGACCGGCACCATTCTTCTCATCGGAGCCGTGAATGACCCGACACGGTAGAACCATATCGGAAGCGGACCCGCTCGTGCTTGCGCCCGGGCGCCCGGGCGCGGGATGAGACTGCGGCGCGGCCTGAACACCCTCCACCTCTTCGCGCTCGCCAGCGGCGCGATGGTCAGTTCCGGCATCTTCATCCTGCCCGGCCTGGCTTTCGCCCGGGCCGGGCCTTCGGTCATCGTCAGCTACCTGCTGGCCGGCCTGCTCGCCGGCATCGGCGCGTTCGCCATCGCCGAACTCGCCACCGCGATGCCCAAGGCCGGCGGCGACTACTACTTCGTCACCCGGGGCCTGGGCCCGGCCGCGGGCACCATCGCCGGCCTCCTGAGCTGGTTCTCGCTCTCGCTCAAGAGCGCGTTCGCGCTGGTCGGGCTGGGCGCGTTCGGGGTCGCCTTGCTGCCGTTCGACCCGCGGCTGGTCGGACTGGTGCTGTGCCTCGTCTTCCTCGACATCAACCTGTTCGGGGTC
>DSBX01000192.1 GCA_011049385.1 Caldifarciminota bacterium
AAGCTGGCCAGTATCGCGGCGATAATGCCGACCCCGGCCAGCACCATCGGGAACAGAATTCCGTTCTCGACGCTGAAACCCGCCCCCCGGGAAGTCAGCACCACCGGCAGCCAGAGCGCCATCGTGGCCACAATCGAGCCGATGTAGCTCTCGTAAAGGTCCGCGCCCATCCCGGCGATGTCGCCGACGTTGTCGCCCACGTTGTCGGCGATGACCGCCGGGTTGCGCGGGTCGTCCTCGGGAATCCCGGCCTCGACCTTGCCGACCAGGTCCGCGCCGACGTCCGCCGCCTTGGTGAAGATGCCGCCGCCGACCCGGGCGAACAGCGCCATCGCGCTCGCGCCGATGCCGAACGCAACCATAACCGTGGCAATCTGGCCGGGGTCGCCGATAATCAGGTGCAAGACAAGATACCAGGCTGAAAGGAACAGCAGCCCGAGCCCAACCACGACCAGGCCCATTACCATCCCGGACGCAAACGCCACCCGCAATCCGGCATTCAGACTCTGCTTTGCGGCCCAGGTCGTCCGTGCGCTCGAACGGACCCCGATTGCCATTCCTATGTACCCGGCCAGGCCGGAAAAGAAACCGCCGGTCACGAATGCAAACGGCATGTACACCGATTGACTTCCGATCAGCCACAGAAACACCAGCAGTGCCGTCACGATGACAAAGAATATCCCGACACCTTTATACTGCTGTCTCAAGTAAGCTTCCGCCCCGACTTTGACCGCTTTGGCAATCTCCTTCATCGGCTCGGTCCCTTCGCTCAGGCGCATATTGCGCATCGCCAGTATCAGGGCGAACGCCAGGGCGACGACTGCCGCCGCCGGCGCGATCCAGAACACAGGGCTCATCGCTACTCCTTTCTCAGTCTCACAGACTGAGCACTTTCAGGCACAATTGTCCAGCGAGCCCCGATTATAGGGACAAACCGCCGGATGACAAGCCTGCCGATTCGCGCCCGACGTGAGAACCCGCGTCCCGATGACCGGCCGCTACCGGTCGCCGGCAGGCGCGGGCAGGATGATGAGCCGCCGGTATCCGGTGTTGTCGTCGGTGGAATGCTCGACATACGCCCGGTCCTCGTTCACCGTGGCCCGGATGAGAACCTGCCCGGCGGCGTCCGGGGTCCAGGGCAGGCCCAGCGTCACCGCCCGGCCGACGCCGAGTGCCGGCCTGTGGTCCAGTTCGCCGAGCAGGCGGTCGCCGGCGTAGAACCGCACGCCGGTCCGAAGATGGGCATTGCGGTCCGCACCGCTGTTACGGGTCGCCCGCGAACCAAGGTTGCTGAACCGGACATACAGCGTGCACGGCCTGCCCGCAGTCGCCTCGCCGGGCACGGTCCAGACGCTGTCCACCGCCAGGTCCGGCCGGGCGGGGCGGCCGGCTTCGCGGATGAACACCGGCCGGTTCGTGAGCGTCCAGGTCAGCCGGCCGTCCGCTCGGGCGGCCGGTCGGGCGGGCTTAGGCTCGCGGTCGGCATGGGGCAGTTCGACGACGCTGAGCCGGTCGGTCCGCGCCGGGAGGCGGACCGCGATGCTCTCGGCCGGCTCGAAACTCTCCCGCCGGTTCGTCCATCCCGCCCACAAGCGTTGCCCGGTCCGCGGGTCTTCGAACTCGTGGATGAACAGCCGCCCGTCAAGCTCATCACCCAGCCGAACGCGCCCGGTCGGCCGCAGGCCCGGCAGGACCGACGTCAGGT
>DSBX01000125.1 GCA_011049385.1 Caldifarciminota bacterium
ACCAGAGGCCGAGCGGTATCTGCTGGAGCAGGAAACTGCCCCGGCCTTCCTGGGCGTCGGGCGCGTCCTGGGCCCGGAGCGGCGCGAAGGCGGACAGCATCAGCACGATGGCGACCAGGCAGGCGGATTTGCGGGTCATTTGCCCTCCTTTTCGTCCGACCGGGCGCGGTTGTGCCTGAGCATGGCCAGGACCCAGCCGAGGACGAGGCCGACGAGTAGCATCAACAGCATCAGCACGATCTTCGCCATCGAGACCGGCCAGAAGAAGAGCTGGACGGTGACGACCTCGAGGTTCTGGAAGAATATCACCAGGCACAGTAGCGCGAGCACCGCCGCGATGATGAGCCCGGCTTTCGAACGAGACGAGGATGTCGGAGCCTTTTTTTCTGATTCCATAGACAAGTTTCGGTCGGCGGGCCGCACAAGTCAAGAGCCGGTTGCACCGCATCCGGAATTCCGCTTGACAATACGACAGTAATACTGTAATATTCTACTGTTATGAAAGATGAGCAGATGTTCTCACTCGAGGAGCTCTGTCGGCTGACCGGCTTCACCCGGCGGACGGTGCGTTACTACATCCAGCTCGGGCTGGTGGACCGGCCCGAGGGCGCGGGCCGGGGCGCGCGCTACCGGCCCCGGCACCTGGAACAGCTCATCGCGGCCCATACCTGGCGTCGGGCCGGGTTGTCGCTCGAGCGCATCCGGTCCCTGCGCGAGGGCGGGGACGACGCGCCCTTGCCGCCTGCGGCGGGCGCGGTTGAAGCCTGGACCCGGCTCACTCTGGCCCCGGGGCTGGAACTGCACGTCGGGGCGTCGGCCGGGTTGAGCCCGGAGGAACTCAGGTCGCTGGTGCGGCGGATTCGGGCGCTGGTGACGGATGAATGCCAAGCAAGGAGGCGGGATGACTGAGAGATTGCGCGTGCCCAGGCTCGAGACCGAGTTCGGTGGCGGTACGGTGTTGGAGAAGGCCGGGGTTGATGTCCGGATTGACCGGTTGTTCAGTATCGTCAAGGTCGAGCAGGCCTGGCGGAACCCGACAAAGAGGAACTTCGAGGTCGTCTACACCTTCCCGGTCTCGCCCGGGGCGACCCTGCTCGAGTTCGAGGTCCGCATCGGCGACCGGCGACTGGCCGGCCTGGCGGTGGAGCGGGACACCGCCGCCGAGCGCTACGAGGAAGCGGTTACGGAGCGTCGGCGCGCGGTCCTGCTCGAGGAGGCCGAAGACGGGCTCTATACGGTCAGCATCGGAAACCTCGGCCCGGGCGAGACCGTGGTCGTGCGCTACGCCTGTGCTGAAGTGTTGCGGCGGCAGGGCGAGGCGGTGCGGTTCTGCCTGCCGACGGTCATCGCCCCGCGCTACGGCGTCACGCAACTCGAGCCGCACCAGGAGCCGGAATACGACCTGCTCGACGGTCCGGAGCGGAAGTATGCGCTGGCGGTGACGGTGAGCGGCCCGCTGGCCGACGCCGAGTGGCAATGCCCGACCCACGAGGTCCGGCGGCGGCGGGTGAAGGACGGGCTGCGTATTGCGCTGGTCCGACCCGCGCTGATGGACCGGGACTTCGTGCTCGAGTGCCGGGACCCGGGCGCAGGTGTCGGCGCGGTCCTGGACCGGGACTGTGACGGCTGGACGGTGCTGGCGAGCTTCCGGCCGGAAGGGCCGGGTTCGTTTGATGAAGGGCCGCGTGCGCTC
>DSBX01000282.1 GCA_011049385.1 Caldifarciminota bacterium
AGGTGGACCAGCGTGTTCTTCTGTTGCCTGTCCTGGACCTTGACGAGGTGCTGGCCACGCGGGTATCATTCCTCACGTGCAAGCGCCGACTAGGGGGTCACCATGTGCCGTGGCAGACCCCACGAACGTCCAGGCCGGTTTGACACCCGCCTCCGCACGTCCTAACATTTCTTTTTGCCCAATGGAACATAAACCCCTAGGAGGCTCGTGATGAAGAGCAGAATGCTGGTCCTGCTGCTGGGACTCGTGCTGATTGCCGGCGCCTGGCCGGACGGCGACCGCCCGGTCATCCGCCCGGACAAGGGCGAGGCCTACACCGCCGGACACCTGATTGTGACACTCGCGCCGGGGATGCGCGGTGTGGTCAACCTCGGACAGGAAGGCGAAACCGCCCTGTTCGGCATCCCGGCGCTGGACGAGATCTGCCGGCACTGGAAGGTGGACGACATCACCGCGCTCTGGCGCAGTCCGACCGTCCCGCCCGAGGCCGAACGGCTCAACTGCGACCTGCAGTACGTCATCCAGTTTCCGGCCGAGCAGAACATCTTCCCGGTCAAGACGGAACTCGAGGCCCGGCCCGAGGTCCTCGACGTCTGCCGCAACGCCTGGCTGCCGCTGGACGAAGTTCCGGACGACCCGCGCTACCAGGGCCAGTGGCACTTCCCGCCGCTGGGCGCACCCTACGCCTGGGGTATTGCCAAGGGCGACTCCACCGTCATCAACCTCGTGATTGACGACGGCCTCGACTGGACTCACCCCGACATCGAAGCCAACCTCTGGGTCTGCCCGCTTGAGGACATCAACGGCAACGGCCGTTTCGACCCCCTGCCCTACCCGGACGGCGACCTCGATGGCGTTGACCAGTCCGGCAGCGGCTATGCCGACGACGTCATCGGCTACGACTTCGTCTCCGGCGACGCGGACCCGAGGCCCAATGGTTCGGACACGCACGGCACCCACTGCTGGGGCATCGTCAACGCGGTCACCAACAACAGCGTCGGGATTGCCGGCGCGACCTGGAACACCCGCTCGGTCGCGGTCCGGGCCGGCGGCGGCGGCGGCGTCAGCCTCTACGCCGCGATCTCCGCCATCTACTGGGGCACGAACCATCCCCAGTTCGACCTCTGGGCGATTTCGATGAGCTTCGGCGGCAACTCGCCCTTCCAGCCCATGCGCGATGCCTGCCAGTACGCCTGGGATATCGGCTGTGTACTCTACGGCTCGGCCGGCAACGACGGCAGTGAAGTCATCCGTTACCCCGCCTGCTACGACGGAGTCGAGAACACCGCCGCCACCTCGTCCGGCGATATGAAGGCGTCGTGGTCCAACTACGGAACCTGGGTGGACATCAGCGCCCCGGGCGACGGCATCCTTTCGACCGTCAACCGCCAGACCGGCAGTGAGTACCAGACGATGTCCGGTACCTCGATGTCCGCCCCGCTCGCGGCCGGCGTCGCGGCCTGGATGAAATCGCTCGACCCGACACTGACCAACCACGCCTGCACCGCGCTGATGCACGCGGCCGCGGACTCGATGCCGGACCCGCTCTACGCCCAGGGCAAGCTCGGCGCGGGCCGGGTTTCGATGGCCAACGTCGTTCTGCCCCGGTTCCACTGCAACCTGACGATGACCGACTGGCGCTGGAACGACGCCGGCGGCAACAGCAACGGCCGGCCCGACCCGGGCGAGACC
>DSBX01000328.1 GCA_011049385.1 Caldifarciminota bacterium
CGGCTCCCGCTCGGGCGACACGGTTACTGCGGACATCCTCCCCGAGTCTCTCGCGGCCGTGAATGCCTTGCCGGAGGTCATTCGCATCACCGGCTCGGGCTATGGTTCACCGATGAACGACGTAGCGACCCAGGAGTCGGGCGTACAGGAAGTGTGGAACACGCTCGGTTACGAGGGAGCCGACGTTATGGTCGGCGTCGAGGACTCCGGCGTGGATTGGACGCACGAAGATTTCAAGAACCCCGACGGCACTACGCGCTTCTTCGCCATCTGGGATCATACCGACAACGGCGGGCCCCACCCGGCGGGCTACGACTATGGCAGCTTGTGGACGCGGGCGGACATCAACGCTGGCGTGGCGCGCGAGCAGGACAACAACGAAGGTTCCGGCGGGCATGGCACTCATGTCACGGGAACGGCCGCCGGAGACGGCTCGGCCACGGGCAACGCCCAGCCCGCCGGCCGCTTCAAGGGAGTCGCCCACCAGGCGGAACTGCTGTTCGTGAAGACCGACTGGTCGGAACAAAGCTGGGCCGACGGCTGCGCCTGGATGTACCAGACTGCCGAGCAGCAGGGCAAGCCGCTGGCCATCAACCTGTCCCTGGGAGACATTTCAGGCCCGCACGACGGCTCCACCGCGGTCGAGCAGTTCCTCAACGATCTTCTCGGCGGGCCGGGCCGGGCGATGTGCATCGCGGCTGGCAACTCCGGCGGACAGACCATTCACGCTTACTCGACCCTGGGGGCGAGCAGCGGCGACTACGATGACCTCGACAACACGCCGGTCCTGGCGTTCTGGGCGTATCCGAGCGAAGGTGTGGGCTATGGGTTTTCGGCGATTCAGATATGGTACCCGGCCGGCTCGAGCATTCAGTGGCGGCCCGTGTGGTCGGAAGCCGGCGGGCTGAATGTGGGGGACTGGATGGGGGCCGCCGGCGAGACGAAGCAGTACACCATTCCCAGCGGGGAGCTGGCCGGGGTGAAAGTCGAGGCGGCGGCTGACGTGCCTTACAGTGACGGGCGCAACCTGCTCAACTACGGCCACGTCGCGGTCGAATCGCCCCAGGGCGGCCCGGCCCTCAACGGCTGGGTCTTCTATGTCCAGCTGGTGGGACAGGGCGTGCCGGTGCACGCTTGGCACATAGTGCGCGATCAAGGCGCTCTTGTCCCCGCACAGGTGTTCTACAACAGCAGCAAGACCCCTCCGGCGAAGTTGATTGAGCCGGACGACCAGTACACGGTGGCCTACCCCGGCTCGGCGGACAAGCCGATCTGCGTCGCTTCCTACGTGACCAAGGTTCAGTGGACAGACGTTAACGGTGTGACCCAAACCCAACAGGGCGCGGTGCTCGGCGAGATCTCCGACTTCTCCAGCCGGGGGCCGCGCCGGGATGGAACCGCCACCACCGAGCAGCGCAAGCCGGACATCTCCGCCCCCGGCGAGGCCGTCATCTCAACGCTGTCCAGTGTGCTGACCCAGGTGCCTCCCTCAAATATCGAGCGGGACGGTGTGCATCAGAAAATGCAGGGCACGAGTATGTCTTCCCCGGTCGTCACCGGCCTGGCGGCCTTGATGCTGTCGAAGAATCCCAACCTGACCAATGAGGAGATCAAGCAGATCCTTCGCTCCACCGCCCGGGATGCCGGCGCGGCCGGCTGGGACCCGGTTTTCGGAGCCGGCAGGATCAATGC
>DSBX01000194.1 GCA_011049385.1 Caldifarciminota bacterium
GGCGACCCACGAGAACCGCGTCGCGCCGCTGGGCTACTCGGTCGGCCTCGCGCTCGACGCCGCGGAGAACGATTTCATCTGGACCGACGATTCCGGCGCGGCCCGCACGATGACCAACGCCGACCGCACCGGCACCGCCGCGTTCGCGAAGGGCTCGTGGCGCGAGGGCGGGAACCGGGTCAACCTGTTCGGGCTCTGGAGCGAGACGCGGCGCGGCGTGCCCGGACCGACGGACTTGCCGAGCGAATCGGCCCGGCGCGACGACCGCCAGGCGTTCGGCTACCTGCGCCACACCTTCGAGCCGGACGAACGGCTGTGGCTGGACACCCACGTCCACGCCGGCCGGACGTGGCAGAACTACCGGGACACCGCCAGCCTCACCCCCGCGAACGACACGCACCGCCTCGCGGCCGCGGGATTCCAGGCCGACGCGGCCTGTGCGCCCGCGCGCTGGCTGACGTTCCAGCTCGGAGCCGAGGCCGCACAAAGCCGGTTCGACGGCACCGCCATCGGCGCGGCGGAACGACTGAACCTCGCCGGGATGGGCCAGCTTTGCCTCGAATGGCTGGGCATCGCGGTCCGGCCCGCGCTGAGGCTGGAGCGCCTGCGCCAGGACCGGCGCGGCGACAACGCCTCAGACCGCAGGACGACCGATGTCGCCAGCCCGAAGCTGTCCGTGAGCTGGACCGGCTTCGCCCCGGCCGCGCCCTACGCCGCTTTCGGCCGCTCGTTCCGGGCCCCGACGCTGAACGAGCTTTACTGGCCCGCGGGCGAGTGGACGCGCGGCAACCCGCAGTTGCGGCCGGAGTGGGCAACCGGCGTCGAGGCCGGACTGCGCGGCCGGCATCGGGGGGCTTCCTGGCTCCTGGGCTGGTACCGGAACTCGCTTGCGGACCTCATCCAGTGGCAACCCGACGACTCTTTCCGCTGGCGACCGGTGAACGTCGCCGAGGCGACGCTGACCGGGCTTGAGGCCGAGTTCGCGCTCGATATCGGCCGCTTCGGCCTTGACGGCAACGTCAACTGGTGCCGGGCCCGGGCAAGCGGCGAGCGCCTGCGCTACCGGCCCGAACTGTCGGCCCGGGGCCGGGCCTGGCTGGGAATCGGGGACATCACCCGCCTGTTTTCAACCGGGGTCGCGTCCCCCGATTTCCGGCTGACCCTCGGCGCGGACTGGTCCGGCGACCGGCTCGCCGACCCGGCCTGGCCGGATACGCTGCCGGTACGAATGCCCGCGTTTGCGCTCTTCGACGCCGGGCTCGAAATCGACTTCCCCCCTGCCGCGGCCCGCATCGCGCTCCTCGCCGGCGTCCGGAATCTTACCGACACGCGCGCGGAGACGATGCGGCACTACCCGACGCCGGGCCGGAGCTGGTACGCGGAGCTGAAGCTGGGCACCGGCCGAAGCGGAAGCTAGGACCGGTCGGCCGGGTCAACCGCGCTGTCGGAAGGCATCGCTTCCGGTGCCGGTTGCCACGCCCGCTCGATTTCGGACTTGAGCCGGTCGCGCAGGGCGTCGAACTCGGCCCGGTAGGCGGCGGCCACCGGCTCGGCCCGGGGCGGAATCAGCGTCAGCGGGTTCACCGACTTGCCGCCGACGCGGGTCTCGAAATGGAGATGCGGACCGGTGGCGTCGCCGGTCATCCCGACGTAGCCGACGGTCTGCCCCTGGCGCACGCTCCGGCCGGACC
>DSBX01000026.1 GCA_011049385.1 Caldifarciminota bacterium
GCGGAATGCCCGCCGACCTCGCGGCCACCCTCAGGGGGTCACCATGTGCCTGGGCTAGAGCTAACATCGGCGCGAAACCGGCCGTCCCGCCCGGATTGCGATTGCCTCTTGACATCCGGACCGGAATTGCTATTACTTCCCCGGCCGCTCGCGATGATGACCGAAGAAACACTGGCACCAACCAACGGAGGACTGCCATGAAGCTGTCCGTTGACAAGGAACTCTGCACCGGCTGTGAGCTGTGCGTGTCGAGCTTCCCGGACCTGTTCGAGATGGATGGCGACGTCGCCAAGGCCAAGGTTGACCTGGTCGCCGAAGGCGCGGAAGATGACGCCCGCCAGGCGGTCGAGGACTGCCCGGTCGAAGCCATCAAGCTCGAAGAGTAAGAACCGACAACCGATAAGGAGCCGGGCGTCCGAAGCCCGAAACGCAGGCCGACGCGTCGCCCGGCTCCACTCCAAACCCTCCTCCCGTGTTGACCTCGGGGCATTCGGGAATATAGTCGAGGGGTGATGAGACTCCTGATTTCCTGCCTGCTTGCCGCCGCCGCGCTCGCGCCCGGCGCTCCCGCCCTTGAAGACACGATTCTTGTCCGCGACTGGCTGTTGGCCGGGCCCTTCCCCATCGGCCCGCGCGAGGGCATCACCGGGCTCATCGAGGACCCGGAACGGTTCCGGCCGGTTCCCGGCGAGACGCTCCGCACCGCGCTGGTCGCCGGTGGCTGGACGACCTGGCGCGAGACGACAGCGGATTCCGCCGGTTGGCTGGAAACCGAGTACCCGGACGTGGACTGGCCGGCGCACCGGGACTACTACGGCATCGCCGGGCTGATGAACGCCGGCTACGCCTGGGCCGAAGTCTCCGTGCCCCGATGCAGTCGGGCGCTGGCGGTCACCGCCCGGTGCGGGTTCAGCATCAATGGCCGGTCCTACCAGGCCAACTCCTACGGCGACGACTGGCTGGTCGTGCCGGTCCTGCTCGACTCCGGCCCCAACCGCATCCTCGTCTCCGTCTCCGGGTTCGGCGACCGGCGCGTCCGGTTCCTGCTCGTGCCGCCGACCGCGCCGGTGCAGGTCGTCGCGGGCGACCTGACCGCGCCCGACCTCGTGACCGGCACGAACGAGTCCGGCCCGGTCCTGCTCGGCATCCCGCTCCTCAACACCACCACCGACTACGCCGACAGCGTGCACCTGCGCCTGTGGGCGCGCGCCGCGGAGACGGAATCGTTCGCGGTTGTCGCCGATACCATCCTGGGCCGCCTGCCCCCGCTCGGGGTCAAGAACCTGCCGCTCGCGGTCCGGTTGCCGGGCACCACCGGCCCGGTTGAACTGGCGCTTGAGACCGAACTGGACGGCTCTGCCCACGCCGACACCGTCCTCATCCCGGTCCGGGAAGAGAATGAAGCCCGGCGCGAAACCTTCCGCTCCGCGCTCGACAACTCCTGCCAGTACTACGCGGTGCTCTACCCGGAGAACTACGACCCAACACGCCGCTACCCGGTCATCTTCACGCTTCACGGCGCGGGCGTCGAAGCCCGGGGACAGGCAAGCTCCTACCGCCCGAAGGACTGGGCCTTCGTCGTCGCGCCCACCAACCGCAGACCCTACGGTTTCGACTGGCAGGACTGGGGCCGGCTCGACGCCGTCGAGGTGCTCGACACCATCCTGGGCCGCCTGCCC
>DSBX01000296.1 GCA_011049385.1 Caldifarciminota bacterium
AGGAGGGCTGGGGCCGGGGTCAACCGGACGGCCGGTCGAACCCTCACCGCGCCGATGCCTTGCACGAACCGGCCCTTTGCCTTAGACTCACCGGCGTGAAGGTTCTTGCCGTCAACTGGCGCTGTATCCGCAACCCGCTCGCGGGCGGAGCGGAAATCCACTTCCAGGAGATATTTCGCCGCCTCGCCGCGCGCGGGCACGAGGTCACCCAGCTCGCCGAGCGCTACCCGGGCTCGGCCGAAGAAGAGACGCTGGACGGCATTCGCGTCCGCCGGCTGGGCGGGGCGCAGACCTTCAACTTCACCATCGCCCGCAACCTGAAGCGGCTCGTCGGCGAGACCGGCTGTGACGTGGTCGTGGACGACTTGAACAAGATTCCCTTCTACTCACCCCGGCTCACCGACCGGCCGGTGCTGGCGATGCTGATGCACCTGTTCCGGGGCAGTATCTTCCGCGAGACGCTGTTCCCGCTCGCCGCCTACGTCTGGCTCGCCGAAACCGCGATTCCGCTCGCCTACCGCCGGTGCCGGTTCACGGTGCTGTCCGAGAGCTCGAAGCGGGACGCGGTCCGGCTCGGCATCCGGCCCGAACGCATCGCGGTCGTCCCGCCCGGGACCGATTTCGAGCGGTTCCACCCCGGGCCGGCGCGGCCGGACACGGCGCGGCCGGTCCTGCTCCACGTCGGCCGGCTCAAGAAGTACAAGGCGACCGACCACCTGCTCCGGGCCGCCCGCCGCCTGCGCGACCGGGGCCGGGACTGCGACGTCGTCATCGTCGGCTCCGGCGACGACCGGCCCCGGCTGGAGAAGCTCACCGACCGGCTCGGCCTCCGCGACCGGGTCCGGTTCACCGGCTTCATCGGCGAGGACGAGAAGGTCAACTGGTACCGCCGCGCCGCGGTGCTGGTCGAGAACTCGGCCAAGGAAGGCTGGGGCCTGATCGTGATGGAGGCCAACGCCTGCGGCACGCCGACGGTGGTGGCCGACTCGCCCGGCCTGATTGACTCATCGCGGGAGGGAGTCAACGGCCTGTTCTACCGCTACGGCGACATCGCCGACCTGGCCGACAAGCTCGACCGCCTGCTGGCCGACGCGCCCCTGCGCGCGCGGCTCGGCCGCCAGGCGGTGGACTGGGCCCGGCGCTGGACCTGGGACGCGGCCGCGGAAGCGACCGGGCAGGCACTCGAAGAAGCGATACGCGAACACCGAAAGAAACGATGACCGAAGAACACGCGCTGGTGGTCCGGGACGTGGTCAAGAACTTCCGCCGCGGCCGGGGGCTCAAGAAGAAACTCACCCGGGCGGTGAACGGGGCCAACCTGGCCGTGCGCCGGGGTGAACTGTTCGGCCTGCTCGGGCCCAACGGCGCGGGCAAGACCACGCTCGTCCGCTGTATCGCGACACTCCTCATCCCGGACGAGGGCGAAATCCGCGTCCTTGGCCGGGACGTGTTCAAGGAATCGCAGTGGTGCCGCCGGCGCATCGGCCTCCTGACCTCGGGCGAACGGACGCTGTACTGGAAGCTCACCGCCCGGGCCAACCTCGAATTCTTCGCCGCGCTCTACGGCCTCTCCGGCCGGGAGCGGGACAAGCGCATAGACTACCTCATCGAACTGCTCGGGCTCAAGGAGGTCGAGCGCGAGCGGGTCGGGCGCTACTC
>DSBX01000320.1 GCA_011049385.1 Caldifarciminota bacterium
CATCCAGAGCCTCGTTGAGATGCTGTATCACATGGAACTTGTCGTACAGAATCGCGGCGCCGGGCGCATACTCGGCCGTGGCCGAGGCAAACGCTTTCCACATATCCATCACCGCCAGTTCAACCCGAGCGCACCGCTGAGGCCCAAGCCATTCATAGAACCGCGCCAAGCTGGCATGGCTCCGGTCCGGGCCGTCAAACCAGATCGGCCGCCGGCGCACAAGGTCGCCGACGACAATCCGGTACTGCTGCCCTTTGCGGATGGAGACCTCATCAACCCCGATGACCTTCGGCTGCGGCGTGCCGGTCCGTGATAACTGCTCCCGCATGTACTCCTTGTCCAACTCCTTGCCCGTGTGCCAATCCAGGTGCAGCTCACGGGCAACATGCTTGATGCTCGCCTCGCGACAGCGGCGGCCTACCTCGCGGACAAGCTGATGCCGAACTGCCGGCACGTCTCACTCTTGCTCGCATCGGGGTCACGAGCAATCATGACGAAATCCATTCGCAGACTCTCGATTTCTGTCGTTGCCCAGGGCATGGAACACTCCTTTCGTCTCAAAGTGTAACCTATGTCCTGATAATAAACTGTTACCAATGTACTGACCCCGCACCGGGCAGCCCCCTCCCTCGATAGTCCGGCCTGAGAACCAGTTAAGCCGCTGTCAGGTAGCGGCTTACGGCAGGAAGCGGACAATGCGGTCGAAGCTGTCGGCGTTGAGGGCCGCGCCGCCGACGAGGACGCCGTCCAGGTCCGGCAGTTTCATCAGGTCGTCCACGTTTTCGGGTTTGACACTGCCGCCGTAGAGAATCCTCACCCGGGCCGCGAGGTCCGGCGTGAAGCGCGAGCCGAGCCAGGCCCGAATGTGGCGGTGGACTTCGTCGGCCTGTTCCGGGCTGGCGGTGCGGCCGGTGCCGATGGCCCAGACCGGTTCGTAGGCGAGTACGAACTTCTCGTCTTCCTGCACCGGCTTGAGGCCGGCGGCAAGCTGGCGTTCGATGACCTGCCGGGTGGCGTCTGCTTCGCGCTGTTCGAGCGTCTCGCCGACGCAGAGAATCGGCGTGAGCCCGGCGTCGAGCGCGGCGCGGGTCTTGCGGCCGCAGTCCTCGTCGGTTTCGCCGAAGATGTGGCGGCGCTCGGAGTGCCCGACGAGGACGTGGCTGCAGCCGAGGTCGGCGAGGAAGGGGGCAGATATTTCGCCGGTGAAGGCGCCCTGTTTCTCCCAGTGCAGGTTCTGTCCGCCGCAGGCGATGCCGGAGCGGCCGAGTTCTTCGATGACCGCAGGCAGGGCGGTGAAGGGCGGGAAGACGAGGATGTCGCGGCCGCGGACGTCGGCCAGCCGGACCCGGAGCCGGATGGCGTACTTGCGGGCTTCGGTCGGGGCAAGGTGCATCTTCCAGTTGCCGGCAATGAGGGGGGTGCGCATCTTCTACTCCTTGAGCGTGAGGACCCGGATGCCCGGGAGTTCGCGGCCTTCGAGGAATTCGAGGCAGGCGCCGCCGCCGGTGGAGGCGTGGCCGACCTTGTCGAGGAGGTTCCACTTGGCGAGGCAGGCAAGGGTGTCGCCGCCGCCGACGACGGTGGTTGCGCCGGCCGCGGTGGCCGCGGCCACCGCGGCCGGCGCAACCACCGTCGTCGGCGGCGGCGACACCCTTGC
>DSBX01000099.1 GCA_011049385.1 Caldifarciminota bacterium
CCGGACTGCCACCCTGCTCCAGCCCTGCACACAACTGTTGGACGCAGGCCGCTGCCAATCGGATTCGCCCCCGACATGAACCCTGCCCTCGGGCGGTTCTACTTGACTTTGTCACACAATAAGCTAATCTTGCCCAACAAAGGAGCTCAGTCAATGTACGGTGTTCTGATCTTTCTGCATCTTGTCGTCGCGGTGGTGCTGGTCTTGGCCATCCTGGTTCAGCAACCACAGAAGGGCGGCATGGCGTCAATTATGGGTGGAGCCGAGACCGTGTTTGGCGGTGGTGGTGCCGCACCTTTCATGGCGAAGCTCACGACCGGCCTAGCGGTCGCGTTCATGGTCACGTCGCTCGGCCTTGTCGTCCTTTCCGCCCGCCAGGTCCGCCGGACCGATGCCCAGCCTTGGCCGGCCCCGACCCGGCCGGCAACACCCGCAATGCCGACAGCCCCCGCACTGCCGCCCACTGGAGGTAACTGATGTACGCCATCGTCCGAATTGCCGGGCGCCAGTTCATGGTCAAGGAAGGCCAGACCTTCACCGTGCCCAAACTGGACGCCGATGCCGGTACCACCGTCAAGTTCGACGACATCACCTTCCTGCGCACAAAGACCGATGCCATCGTCGGCCGGCCGAAGGTCGAGGGCGGCTCGGTCGAAGCCGAAGTGCTGGAGCACCCCCGCGCCGCCAAGGTCACCGTCTTCAAGTTCCGCCGCCGCGAGAAGTACCGACGTAAGCTCGGTCATCGCCAGCAATTGACGCGGATACGCGTATCCAGTATCAAGCATGCCGGCTGACATGACTGCCATCAGGTGTAACCCGGCGCTCCGGCGCCGATGAACGAAAGGCTGAATCAAAATGAAGCAAGAGCCCCTCTCCGCCCTTCAGAAGATCGAAAAGCTCGGCAAGAAGGTCCACGAGATGACCCAGGCCGAGCTCGCGCGGGCCGTCGGCTGTTCCCGTGAGAGAATCCGACAGCTGGTTCCCCGCATGAAGATCAAGCCCGGCCGCCGCGTGCGCGCCTGGCATCGCAGCCTGTCACCGAAAATCTGCCGCGAGATGGCGAAGCACCACGACGCCGGGGAATCGCTCACCAACATCGGGCAGAAGTTCGGGGTAAGCGACTACCATGTCCGTGAGGCAATCCGCCAGGTCCGGCCCCAGCTTGAACCCGCCGGCCGCATCCAGCGTCTCCGCCGACTGGATGCGCTGGTCAAGATGCTCGACCGGGGCGTGACCTTCGAAGACGCCTGCGACCGGCTGGGATTCAGCGCCCTTCAGCGTCGTCGCTACCGCAAACAGCTGGGACTGCGCTGGGACGGTCGCAAGACGATTCCCACCCGCAAGAAGAAGAAGTAACAGCAGGCCGGGCATACCCGGCCTGCTGCTTTCAGTGGGCGATACAAGAGTCGAACTTGTGACCTCTGGTATGTGAGACCAGCGCTCTAACCAGCTGAGCTAATCGCCCATCCAACCGAACGGCCAGATTGTAGCTGACTGCGACCCGCCGTCAACACCGCCACCGAGGAAGCGGAAGCGGGTCACATCTCAACCGGGCGGCAAGCTTCACCTGTCGGCCACCCGCATCAACCGCCGTGGTCAAGGTACTGCACGCCCGTATCCGGCAACGGCAGGTTCTTTATCTCCTGGTC
>DSBX01000209.1 GCA_011049385.1 Caldifarciminota bacterium
GGCCTCGGTGAAGACTGGTTCTTGCAACATGTAGCCAGTCTACCCGGTAACACTGTCCAAGCAGGCAGGTATGACATTTTCGCGTTGTAGTTAGCTATGACATTATCGCGTTGCATCCACACGATGCTTTTTTCGGCGTTGACAAGGAGGAAGGGGCGAGCCATAATCCCGTCAGTAGGCAGGAAGCGACGGATCGACCGGCTGGGCTGACGACGAGGCGCCGCGTCTGAGGCTGTCTCAGTAACCCGGGCAGCCTCGCTGCGGGCCCGCGGACCGGGCAGAAACACAAAGGAGACTTGGTGATGAGAATGAGTATGCTGGCAGCGGTCGGCTGCGCACTACTGGTTTGCCTGTGGGCCGGGGCATCAGCGCAGAACTGGCGTGAGCCGGTTCCGGTTGACCCGGGCCGTCACGCAGGTTTCTCGACCGCCGGAGCGCGGGCTATCGTCGCCCGGACGCCGGACCTGGCCCATGCGGTTTACTCAGACAACGACTTCAGCCGAGTATACTACGCACGCTCGTCCGACCAGGGCGAGACATGGAACTCGGAGCCGGTCTCTCCGGACGGAAAGGTCTGCCGCTACCCGGCGATAGATGTCCCTCGAAACGGCGCGGACGAGCCGCACTTTGTATGGGTGGAACCTCGTGACGGCTACTATGGAGACATCTGGTACCGCTCCCCGACCGGTTCGCTGACCTTGCTCTCCGAGCTGACCGGGCCGTTTGCGGTCGTCCACGGATACCCGGCAGTTGCGGTTTCAGGAACAGGAGACTTGGTCGTTGCACTCTGGTGGGCCATGGCGTCCCGGAGCGCGCCTTGGTTCTACAGTCTGCGCTACCGCCGGTCTACTGATGGCGGCGTCAGTTGGGGCGAAGAACAGGCGCTATGTGAGACTCAGTGGTACGAACTCCTCTTGCCTCCGTCGCTGGCGTTTGGCGCGGGAGAGGAGGGGGAGGTTCTACACGCTACCTGGTTCCGCTGGCACGCACTCGTGTCGTTCTACTGGCACCAGCGGTCACTTGATGGTGGGGCAACTTGGGAAGAGCCGACCCTGCTTTGGTCCGCGGCCACAGACGAGCCGCCAATGGACTCACCCGGGTCGCCGGGTCCGGTTGTCGCCGCGAACGCCGGCGGCCGGGTTGACATTGCCTGGGTGCATCTCGGGGAGATAGACATCAACTGGCTGTACGTTATCTCATCAACGGACTACGGCACAAGCTGGCAAGAAGAGCCGGTGCTTATCGCTGGCCCGGAGATGTACCCCGGTGAGGCTGTTGTTGAGACCGAAGGACGGCAGGTATCCTACCTGGTCTGGCACGAATACGAAGAGGAGGTGCCGACACGGCTGAAGTATTCCCGCTCTGTAGGCTTCGAGGCCGGTTGGTCGGCGCCTGCAGAGCTTCCGCTCCCTGACTGGGGCAGCGCCAGGCAGTCGCCCCGGCTCACCGTTGACTCGAAAAGCTCCCTTCATCTTATCTGGCTTGACAATGTGACCGGCCAGAACGAAGTCTACTCGCTCTGGGGGCAGCAGATGCTGTCCGGCTCAGAGCACGCGACCTGTCCCAACCGGGGCCGGAAACTGGCGCGCGTACCGAACTCGCAGGAGTTCAACGCCGTGTACCAGGACAACGGCAACGTCTTCTACACC
>DSBX01000130.1 GCA_011049385.1 Caldifarciminota bacterium
GCGGTCTTCATCGAGGCGTTCCCGTGCCACATCGCGACGATGCCCTGCGCGGTGAACATCAACTGCCACGCGGCCCGGCACCGCTCGGCGACACTCTAACGGAGGCTCGTGATGGCGGCGAAACGAATCACGACCCCGCTCACCGACGACATCATCACCGGCCTTGCCGCCGGCGACGCGGTGCTCATCACCGGCACCATCTACACCGGCCGCGACCTCGCCCACGCCCGGCTCGTCGAGACGCTGGAGAAAGGCGAGAACCCGCCCTTTGACCTCGCGGGGGCGATAATCTACTACGTCGGCCCGTCGCCGGCGCCGCCGGGCAAGCCCATCGGCTCGGCCGGCCCGACAACCAGCTACCGGATGGACAAGTACACGCCCGCGCTCCTCGAACGCGGCCTCAAGGGTATGGTCGGCAAGGGCAACCGCACCCGGCCGGTGCTTGATGCCATCAGGAAGCACCGGGCGGTGTACTTTGCCGCGGTCGGCGGCGCGGCCGCGCTCATCTCGAAGAGCATCAAGGCGGCGAAGGTCATCGCCTACGAGGAACTCGGCCCGGAGGCGGTCCGGGAGCTCACCGTCGAGGATTTCCCGGCGATTGTCGTCAACGACCCGGGCGGCCGGGACCTCTACGAGGAGGGCACCGCCCGCTACCGCAAGGAGGAGTGATGACAGAGAACTCTGAAACACAGAACCCGGCCACCTTCGTCACGATATTCGTGATGGGCAAGGCCTACCGGGTCCCGGCCGGGCTGACCATCATGAAGGCGATGGAATACGCCGGCTACCAGTTCATCCGCGGTTGCGGCTGTCGCGGCGGGTTCTGCGGAGCCTGCGGCACCATCTACCGGCTCGAAAGCTCCTACAAGGTCAAGGTCGGGTTGGCCTGCCAGACCGTCATCGAGGACGGGATGTACCTCACCCAACTCCCCTTCTACCCCGCGAACAAGGCGAAGTACGACCTGGCCGCGCTCGAACCGACCACCCAGACGCTGGTGCGCCACTACCCCGAGGTGATGCGCTGTATCTCCTGCAACTCCTGCACCCGCATCTGCCCGCAGGACATAGACGTGATGGGCTACATCAACGCCGCCATCCGGGGCGACTGCGAGGCGGTCGCGGACACGAGCTTCGACTGCATCATGTGCGGCCTCTGCGCGAGCCGCTGCCCGGCGGAAATCGTCCACTACAACGTCGCGCTCCTGGCCCGGCGTATCGTCGGGGCCAGGCTCCGGCCCCGGGCCCCGCACCTCAAGGAACGACTGGCCGAAATCGAGGCCGGCAACTGCGGGCCCGAGGTCGAGGAACTGGTGAAGCTGTCGGGCGAGGAGCTGTCCAAGCGTTTCTACGACAAGCAGGTCCGCGACATCGAGCCGTAAGGAGGAATGATGTATCCCGAAGCGATGCAGGCGAGCATCAAACGCCTCGAGGCCACCCGCAAAGAAAGGCTCGGCCAGAAGTTCCCGATGCGGACCGCGGACGAAAAGAAGGAACTGCTCCAGGGCTTCCACCCCGACTACATCGGCGAGTCAATGGCCGAACTCGTCCTCGGCCCGAACAAGGGCAACCGCACCCCGCACGAACTGGCGAAACTGCTCCAGGCCTGGCCGGTGGTCGAGCCGAAGGAACTCTCGCTCGACAACCC
>DSBX01000083.1 GCA_011049385.1 Caldifarciminota bacterium
GCCCAAACCCCGACGGACGGGCTATGACGTTTTCGCTGTGCATCAGCTATGACGTTTTCGCTGAGGTTTGACACCCGGGCGAAACGAAACCCACAACACCGACTCGACGTCCCGCAACCGCCCGCTTGACCGGCCACCACCCCAGGTTACACTGGACCGGATGGGCAATCGCGATGCGGAGACCATTTCGCGCCGACCGCACGACAGCATCGCCCGGAAAGGAAGAACATGTCGGCTCTCCTCGGCTACGTCAACAACAGCCTCAACTCCGGCACAAGGGTGATAACCGTCCCGGCCGAAATCATCAAGCAATCCACCGAAGCCGAGCTGGAAGAAGCCCGCAAGCTCTGTGCCAACAACGGTGTCAAACTCGTCCTGAAGTGACCCGGCCTGCTCGGCGCCGGATCACGGCCGCCGGTCTCAGAAGCTCTGCGGAGCAGGCTCGGAGGAATGGGTTTCGAGCCAGTCGAGGAGTACAGGGATGCTGACCCGGGCCAGGCCAATGCTGGTGTCCGCCGCGCCGTAGTAGAGATCGAGGGTTTCCGAGTCCGACCCGAGAACACAGCCGCAGGGAAAAACCACCCCGCCGACGTCGCCCTCGCGTTCGTATCTCTCGCTCGGACCGAAAACCCACTCGTCGCCGCGCATCAGCACTTTGCGCGGATCGTCCACATCGAGCAAGGCGACCCCGACCCGGTAGAGCGCGCCGGCCGCGGTGATGCGGACCCCGTGGTAGAACATCAGCCAGCCGCGTTCGGTCCTCACCAGCGGCGGGCCGAGGCCGATCTTCGCCGCGTCCCACCAGGCCCCGCGCCGGGCCGCCAGCAGGAGCCGGTGCCTGCCCCAGTGGATGAGGTCGGGCGATTCGGAAAGCCAGATATTGGAACCGGAATGGATGTCGGGCCGGTGGAGCATCAGCCAGCGGCCGTCGTAGCGCACGGGCAGGAGCGCGGCGTTCTTATCTGCCGGCGGCATCACGACGCCAACCCGCTGGTAGCTCCGGAAGTCGGGCGTGAGCAAGAGCGAAACCGCCGGCCCGGCCTGCGAGTAAGCGGTATAGGTGATGGCGTAGCGGCCGAGTTCCTCGAGCCGGACTATCCTCGGGTCTTCGACGCCCCAGGCTTCTTCGGGGTGTTCCTGCGGGTCGGGCAGCAGCGCCGGCTCCGGGTCAATCCGCCAGTCGGACACGCCGTCCGCCGAACGAACTGCCCACAGGCTGGAGATCCCGCGGCGGTCTTCAACCCGGCAGAGCAGGAGCGTGGTGCCGTCGGACAGCCGGACCGCCCCGGCATTGAGGACCGCGTTGACGGTATGCGGCCAGTCCGCGGCGGTGAGTATCGGGTTGCCTTCGTAGCGACGGACAAGCTGATCCTGAGGTTTCACTGGTCCACCTCTCCGCCGATGGTATCGGCGTGCCGTACCGTCAGCAACGCGCCGAGGAACGACAGCGTCGATTCCGCGCCTTCGTTGACGTTGACGCCTTCGATGTGAAGTCCGTCGTGACAGCCGCCGGTCGCGTAATCGTAGAGCGGCTGGCCGAGGTCGTTGCGGCCGAGGAACCACTCGAAGGCGAGGTTCATCCGATCACGCCAGACGGGCTCGCCGGTAACGCGCCAGGCCTGGAAACAGGCCTCGACCATACAC
>DSBX01000135.1 GCA_011049385.1 Caldifarciminota bacterium
ATGACTATCCGCATACCCGCTCCCCGCACATTTGCCGCCGCGGGCCCTCAGGCCCGGCGGGACTTGCGCAGTTGTAGCCAGCCGTACAGCGCGATGCCGAGTCCGGCGAAGATAAAGAAGGGTTGCCAGCCTATGCCGGTGGTGGTTGTCCAGGCGATCATCCCGAACGCGGCGACCGCGATCCCGGCGAGGGCGAAGATGCCGCCCTTCCTCCGCATTGCCGCATTCTGCTGTGGTCTGCCCGCCGAGCCGACTTCGTTTGTCATCCTGATTCTCCTCTGGCGAAAGCCGGTAGGCCCCGGTCGCCTCGTCCGGTCGCCTCGTCCGAACGCTATCAAGCCTGAGCACAAAATAGCCGCTTTCGTCAGCCTGTCAAGCTTCCTGCCAGCACCCCGACGATTCCACGTCGAGTCCGAACTCAGCGGCTGCGCCCGGCCCAGACACAGCCATAACCAACAGCAAAGTGCAGGATTCCATAGTTGTGAAGGGTTTGTCTCGGTCACAGAACTCAAGGACGCGCGGAACAGCGGAACCCGAAGCTCCAGCCCCGGAACGACGGCACGTACCCGCAACGGCGGGCGCAACGCGCATCCCACGCGTTGCTGCCCCACGAACCCCCGCGGACGACGCGACGCGAGCCGGAACTCGGGCCCGGGGGGTTATGCGCCGGGCTCTGGCCGTAATAATCTGCCGCATACCAGTCGTTGACCCATTCCCAGACATTTCCTGCCATATCAAGGCCGCCGCAGGGCGATACACCCGCCGGGTAGTTACCCACCGGCGAAGTGTAGTCGTAGCCGTCGTCATTTTCCCAGATGTTGCAGCGCGTACCGTCCGGCTGTGAGTTACCCCACGGAAACTCGCGCTCGTCCGTGCCCCGGGCCGCCCTTTCCCACTCCGCCTCGGTAGGGAACCGTTTGTCCGCCCAGTCACAGTAAGCCTTGGCGTCGTTCCAGCTCACCATAACCACCGGGTAATCGGGGTAGGAGGTGAAGTAGTTCGGCATCCCGGGGAAGCTCGGGTCGGGCGGATAGGCGGTCCCGGTCGCGTCGCAGTATTTCTTGTACCGCCGGTTGGTGACTTCATATTTGTCCAGAAGGAACTCGTCAAGATATATCTCGCGCACTGGCTGCTCGTCCCGGTCGTCGTTCGAACCCCTCGTGAACCAGCCGGCCGGTATCTCTATCATCACCGCGCTGTCGGCAAGCCACAGGTACTCGTCATAGCCCTGGGCGTTGGTGCCGAGGAGGACGTACCCGATGTCTGGAACGACCCCCAGATCCTCCGGCCGGAGCCCGTCTTTGCAGGAAAGCACAAGCAGGAGCAGGGCCGAGAGAACCAGCAGGAAAAACAGAAGCGCGACCTGCGGGCGGAGGGTTGAACGCCGGGATTTGGGCCGCGAAACCCCGCTTCCGGGCGCGAGAACGAACCGAACGACGGTGCTTACTCTTATCACTGCCTCCCTGGCATCAACTGGGCAGTCCCGCCAGGCCTGCACTGAACGCGCTAACGCGGTTCTTCTTCATCTGGCGCCGCCGTCCACCTTCTCTCCCTCTCCGAAGCGGATGACCTTTATCCTTGACCTCTGGATGGTCATCGTGCTGAATTCGGTCACCAGTTCCGCCTCGGCCTCGGTCA
>DSBX01000179.1 GCA_011049385.1 Caldifarciminota bacterium
CCCGACCACCCGGTCACCTGAACACCTTCCTTCAGCATTACGCGCCCGCGCTCAGGTCGAAATAGTCCACCCGGCCGATGCCGAACGGATACCCGGCGATGAGCCGCAACTGGCCCGAAGGCTCGATGCCGACCAGCGAAACCGCATCCACCAAGCCGACGGTACGGCCGATACGGTTCGCCTCCTGCAGGGCCTCGATGCGGCGGTCCGGGTCCGGCACGCGGCAGACGACCATCCCGGGGTCAAAAGCCTCCTCGCCGGTCAGCAACCGGTCCGGCGTCGCGCCGGACATCGCCCGGTGCAGGGCGGCCAGTTCTTCCCGACCGGACTCCACCGGGCAGATCAGCCGGTCGCCCCGCTCGACACATCGAAAGAACTTCAGCGCCACCGGCGGCTGCTTGCGCCGGGCCTGGCTCAAGAAGGCGGAGACCGCCTCCAGTTCGTCAAGCGTGGCGGGCGTGAAAGATGGGACGACGACGATGTACGGCTGGACCTGGTAGAACCACGGGTCGTACCGCTCCCGCAGGCGCCGGACCTCCTCCTGGTTGTCCAGCTTCGGCAGGACACAGACCGAGTAGGACAAAACTCTCACTGGAGGTATTTTAGCGCACAAGAGCAGGGTTGACAAGACCCTGTCGTCAATCCGACTTGCTGTTGACAGGTTCCTGTCGGGGCCGATAATGGCAACCTGCCGAAAGGAGAAAAGCTGTGAGAACAGTCAACCTGTTGGTGCTGGCACTGGCCGCGTGCGCAATCGTCGGCTGTCCGAAACCGGCGACCGTCTCGGCGCCTGTTGCCGATATCGTGGTCGCCCTCGACGGTTCGGGAGACCACTCATCCATCCAGTCCGCGATAGGGGCCGCCCGTGCGGGAGATGTCATCTATGTCAAGGCTGGGATCTACCGAGAGGCACTGTCGGTCGGAGAAGACAAGCGGGTTCGGCTGGTCGGGGCTGGACCGGGTGCCGCGGTCGTGGACGCCGGTGACGAATACGCTGCCCTGACGCTGGCCGGCAACGATTGCCATATTGAAGGTTTCACCATCAGAGGGGCTTCGTCCCATGGCATCTACGTGAAGGGCGCCGGACACCAGGTTCGCAGGTGTCTGGTCGTTGAGAACGGCGACCGGGGAGTGTACTTCTCGAGTTTCGGCGGGCGACCATCGGCCCGTATCGAGCACTGCACGGTGGCAGATAACGGCGTCTCGGGAGTCTACATCCCGAACGGCAACCCTGAGAGCGCGGTCAGCTACTGCATCATCGCTTTCAACGGTCGCGGCATCGTCTCCGATGATGACGGCGGGGGATTGGAAGTTGAGCACAATTGCGTGTTCGAAAGCGGCTCGGCCCTCTCCGACATCAAGGCCGGCAGAACCAATATGGAGAAGGACCCACGATTCGTCGCCCGGGAGGAAGGAGATTACCGCCTGCACAAAGCATCACCCTGCATCGGCACAGCCAAGGACGGAATGAACCTGGGCTGTTTCTAGCGGTCGCAGAACGTTGCCGGCCCACAGACGGCCAACAGGACCGGCCTGACGATACCTGCGTCCTAACAGCAAGGCGCTGTGGGGTCTCCAGACTGAAGTTGATAGACGACCCGACTGGCTAACAGTAACCCTTTGAA
>DSBX01000340.1 GCA_011049385.1 Caldifarciminota bacterium
GCACGCGGATGAGTTTCTGCACCGCGGTGAAACCGGGCGCGATCATCCGGACGTAGTAGATGCCCCGACCGGCCTGGCGGCCGGCGTCATCCGACCCGTCCCAGGTCAGCGCGTACCGGCCGGCCGCGCAGGGCCCGTCCCGCAGGCGCCGCACGGTCCGGCCGTCGCTTGCAAGCACCGCCAGCGCCACCGAGCCGGGGACCGGGACCGCGAAGCTGATCTGCCGGCCGGCGAAATCCGTGCGCAGCTCGTACCCGGCCGGCAGGGTCTGCTCACCGGCCAGTCCGAGCGCGGGCACGACCATGAAAGTCCAGCGGGCGACGCTCAGCAGAATCGTGTCGTCCTGCACGAACAGCGAGCAGTAAGCAACATGCTCGCCCAGGGTCCGGAACCGGGTGGGCCGCAGGCCGATAACCGTGTTCCCGCCGCCCGGCAGCGTGAACCGGTTCGAGTCCGCATATACCAGCGAGTCACCGGGTGCGCGAATCGTCATCCTCAGAGCCAGCGGCTCGGACTGGCCGCCGTAGTTGGCGACCCGGACCGCAGGCACTACGGTCGTCAGCGTGTCAACGGTTCCGACCGGCGACACTCCCTCGATTGCGACTTCGCGCCCTACCGTGCCACTCACCCGAATGGTGTCAACCCAGACCCCGCGACCCATGTTACCTTCGACCTTCGCCTCAATCCGGTAGATGTAATTGCCGGGCATCGCCCGCCAACTGTCCGGGGCGGTCACGATGCGCGAGTAGCCAGGCAGGAGGCTCACCGAGCAGGCGCTGTGCCAGGGGCCGATCTTGAACGTAAGTTCGAACGTTTCCGCCCGGGTCCCGAAGTTGGACACCCGGCAGCGCGGCCGGTAGACCACGCCCGAGTCACAGACCCGCGGCGGCTGCAGTATCTCGACGATGCTGACGGCCCGGTAGTGCACCATGAACTTCGCGCTGACCGTGTCGTCCTCGTGGACCGGGTCGTCGGCCCAGTACACCCAGGCGGTCGCGGTCAGGCTGTCCCGCCCGACCGCGAACCAGGTTGCGAACGTGACCGTGTCCATGGTCCCGGGCACCAGGTTGAGAAGCGTCGTGCTGTCGTGATACAGCACCTCGTCGAGCAGGTCGGCAATCGTGAAATGCACCGCCACCACTTCCGCGGTGTCCGGGCCGGTGTTCCGCACCTCGACCGTCGGGTTGAGCGGCATGCCGTGGTTGACCGACCCGCGCGGGACAAGGATGTCCCGGGGCGACACGCCCGGCGTGTCGCTCAGGGCCGGGCTCGTCGGGAAGGGGTGGAAGACGGACTCCGTGCGCGGTCCGTCTGTCGGGAGCAGGCGTTGCGCGTTGGTTGGCGCGGGCCCGGGTTCCGGTCCGCCGGGTCGGTCGAGGCCGGATGGGAAGACAAGAGCGATGGTCATCGCCAACAGGACGGCGGTGTGTGGTACCGGACGAAGACAGGAAATCACGGCTACCTCTCATTCATTGTAGCTCGTGACCCCAGTCTTGTAAAGATGCGGCAGGGTCTGCCACGGCACATCGTGACCCCCTGGTCGGCGCTTGCACGTGAGGAATGATACCCGCGTGGCCAGCACCTCGTCAAGGTCCAGGACAGGCAACAGA
>DSBX01000053.1 GCA_011049385.1 Caldifarciminota bacterium
CTCCTACACCCTGAGCGGCAACGCGATTCACGCCTCACCCGCCATTGACCCGGGACAGAACCGGCTCTACGTCGCCGACGAGGAGGGCAACCTGGTCGCGCTCAACCTGGTCAGCTTCACCGACGACTGGCTCGTCAATGTCGGCGCCAAACCATCCTCGCCGGTTATCGGCGAGGATGGCGCCGTCTATGTCGGTGCCGGCGGCAGGCTCCTCGCACTCGACCCTGCGGACGGCAACCCCCGCTGGACGTTCAGGCCGCCGCTCTCGGGTACTGTCTCGACCCCGGCGGTGTCCGACCAGGGCATCGTCTACGTCATCGTCAGCGCGGGCCGGAAGAAGGCCGCGCGCGCGGCGGTGCGCCGCGCCGCTTCCGATGACGTGGACTCGCTCTACGCGGTGAACGGCGACGGGTCCCGGCGCTGGGCCTTCGGGCTCGATTACGGCGACGCGGACGACATCATCTCGGCCCCCAAGATTGACGCCGCGGGCAATGTCTACCTGGGCAACGGTTACCTCGCCTGGGTCGTCCGGGGCGTGGGCGGGCCGGCCGATTCGCCCTGGCCGATGTTCCAGCGCGACGGGCAGAATACCGGCCGGTCGAGGAACTGAGAAGGCAACCGGTCGAGTGAAGAAAGGATGAGCGCCGCCCGTTTCCGACCGGTCCCGCGCCGGCCCGACCACGTCGAGCTCGAACGGCGCGTGCTCGCGTTCTGGGAGGAGCAGGGCTTCTTCCGCAGGCTCCTCGAGCGCAACCGGGGCGGCAAAGCATTCCGCTTCCTGGACGGCCCGATAACCGCCAACAACCCGATGGGCGTGCACCACGCCTGGGGCCGGACCATCAAGGACCTCATCCAGCGCTATAAGGCGATGCAGGGCTTCGACCTGCGCTGGCAGAACGGCTTCGACTGCCAGGGGCTCTGGGTCGAGGTCGAGGTCGAGAAGGAACTCGGCTTCAAGTGCAAGCGCGACATCGAGGAGTACGGCATTGGCCGCTTCGTCGAGAAGTGCAAGGAGCGGGTGCGCAAGTATTCGGCGGTCCAGACCGCCCAGTCAATCCGGCTCGGCCAGTGGATGGACTGGGAGAACTCGTATTACACGATGTCCGACGAGAACAACTACACCATCTGGCACTTCCTGAAGAAGTGCCACGAGCGCGGATTGGTCTACGAGGGTACCGACGTGATGCCGTGGTGCGGCCGGTGTGGCACCGCCATCTCGGATATGGAGATCGCGACCGAGGGCTACCGCGAGTTGACCCACCGGGCGGTGTTCCTGAAACTGCCGGTCCTTGACCGAGCCGGCGAGTTCCTGCTCGTCTGGACGACCACGCCCTGGACGCTGACCGCCAACACCGCGGCCGCGGTTCATCCCGAGCTCGGCTACGTCCGGGCCCGGCAGGGCGGCGAGACCTTCATCCTGGCCGAGGCCCGGCTCGAGCTCCTGCCCGGCGTCGAGGTCGTCGAGCGCCTGCCCGGCGCGCGACTGGTCGGCCTGCGCTACCGCGGGCCGTTCGATGAGCTCACGCCCCAGGAGGGCATCGAGCACCGGGTCGTGCCCTGGGACGAGGTCAGCGCCGACGAGGGGACCGGCATCGTCCACATCGC
>DSBX01000156.1 GCA_011049385.1 Caldifarciminota bacterium
GATAAGGAGGCGTGATGCGGCTTCTGTGGATAGACGATGAGATTGACCTGCTCCGGCCTTTCATCTACTCGCTGCGCGAGCGCGGCTATGATGTGGATACCGCGACCAACGGCCCGGACGGGCTGGACCTGTTCGGCGGGCAGAGCTATGACCTGGTTCTGCTCGACCAGATGATGGCCGGGATGACCGGCATCGAGGTCCTGCGCCGCATCAAGGAGCGCGACCCGAACGTGCTGGTAACGATGGTGACGAAGTCGGAGGAGGAGCCGCTCATCGAGGAGGCTTACGCCGAGCTGGTGGACGATTTCCTCATCAAGCCGTTCACGTCCGCGCAGTTGCTGGCGGTGCTGAAGCGCCTGCTCGACAAGCGCCGGCTGGTGGCCGGGCGCATCGGCCAGCAGTACCTGTCCGCGCTCAACACCGCGCCGCCGCCCCGGGATTGGCGCGACTGGGTGGAGCGTTACCGACTGCTGGTCGGCTGGCAGGATAAGCTGGGCCGGTACGGCGACAGCGCGTTGGTCGGTATCCAGGAGGAGCGCTGGCGCGAGGAGAACGAGGAGTTCGGCCGGTTCGTGGACCGCGAGTACCGGTCCTGGCTGGGCGGTGACGGCCCGACGCTGTCGCACCAGGTTCTGCCCGAACACGTCCTGCCTCGATGCGAAGAGCGCCCGACTTGCCTCTTGGTGCTCGACGCGATGCGGACCGACCAGTGGCTGGCCCTGGAGCCGGTCATCCGGGAGTTTGCGGCGGTCGAGACCGACCATTACTGCTCGCTTCTGCCGAGCGCAACACCTTATTCCCGAAACGGGATGATGGCCGGGCTCCTGCCCCTGCAGATTCTCCGGCGCTACCCGCATCTCTGGGTGTTCGAGGAATCGGGCCAGAATCGCCACGAAGAGGAACTGCTGGCCGAGCACCTGCGCCGAGTCGGCTTCCGCCACCGCTTCGCCTACTACCGGGCCGGGAGCGGCGAGGAGCTGGAGCGGGTGCGGGGCAGATTGCTCGACCAGGAGGTTCGGCTGACGGTGGTGATCGTGAGCTTCCTCGACCTGCTCATCCATTCGATCAAGTCCACCCGGGTGCTGGATGAGATAGTCTCCGACGACGCGGCGCTGGTGGCGATGACCCGGGTCTGGTTCAAGTCGTCGCCCCTGCCCGACATCATCCGCAGTCTGACCGGCCGCGACCGGTCGGTGGTGATCACCAGCGATCACGGTTTCCTGCGCGTCCGGCGGCCGACCGAGATTCACGGCGGCCGGAAGATGTCGGCCAATCTGCGCTACAAGCACGGTGGTGCGATACGGGTGGACGAGCGCAAGGCCTTGCTCCTGACCCGGCCCGCGGACCTGATGCTGCCGGTGGATTCGGCGACGAGTTCGTTCGCGATCGCCCGGTCGGACTATTACTTCATCTACCCGACCAAGCCCCGCGAGTACGAGCGTACCTACAAGAACACGTTCCAGCACGGGGGGATTTCTCTGCCGGAGATGATCGTGCCGGTCGCGACGGTGCGGCCGAAGTAGCGCGGACGTACCGGGCCGGGTTGTCCGGCCTCAGAATTCGTAGGTGATGATACCGTGCGTCTCGGATA
>DSBX01000122.1 GCA_011049385.1 Caldifarciminota bacterium
GATACCGAACGGTATCATTGCCCCGGCGAAATTCGAGCCGCTACATATCGCCGTCCGAGGGGCCGAGGTCTATGTCATCGTCCCGCCGGCGGCGTTCCGGCCGGAAGTTGTTGAAGTTCCAGCTCAGGTTGAGCGTCGCCACCGGTGACTGCCGGGTGGAGATGCTCTTGCTGTAGAAGTCGTAGCCTTCGCCGCCGGATTCGTCTTCGTGCCGGCCGGTGCCGAACAGGTCCCGGACTTGCAGGGTGACATTGAGCTGGCGGTTGAGGAACTGTTGCCTGACCCCGAGGTCGGTCATCAGCGCTCCTTCGCGCCGGCCCTGCGAGGTGACCGAGGGACTGTGGTACCGGCCGTTGAGCTGGACCCGGGTGTTGGTCGGCAGGCGGATTTCGTTGCCGAGCCGGCCGCTGTAGTTGAAGCTGGAGTAGGAGAAGTCGCGGCCTTCGAGCTCGCCTTCGACGCGGTAGTCGTAGATGTCACCGCCGAGGGTGAGCGTGTACCATTTGACCGGGGTCAAGTCCAGCATCAGTTCGAGGCCGAGCGAGCGGTCGGCGCCGACGTTCTCGAAGGTGTGGAGCATCACGCCGGTGGTCTCGGGGTAGAGCGATATGATGCGTTCGACCTTGTTGTGGCTGACGCGGTGGAAGAGCTCGGCCGAGAGCCGGCTGGCGCCGAAGGGGAGGAGCGTGCCGAGTTCCCAGGAGTCTATGTATTCGGGCAGGAGGGCGGGGTTGCCCTGGACGACGGTGTAGGCGTCCTGCCAGACCGGGAAGGGGTCGAGGTAGAAGTGCCGGGTGCGGCCGATGCGCCGGGCGTAGCTGGCCATCAGTTGCGCGTCGGCCGGGAGCTGGTAGGAGATGTGCGCGGTCGGGAAGAGGTCCCAGCGCACCGGGATTTCGTAGGCGGTGTCGCCCGCGGTGATGATGCGTTCGGCCCGCTCGCCGCGCAGGCCGCCCTTGTAGCCGAGCGCCTGCCATTCGCCGGCATAGGTGGCGTAGAGCGCGTTGATGTTCTGGCTGGCCTCGGCGTCGCGGCTGAACCGCTCGCGGAAGACGTACTCGCCGGTCGCGGTGTCGTATTCAAAGGTGCGGTTGCCTTCCCGGGCCTGCTCGAACCGGCCCTGGTAGCCGGCTTCGAGCTTGTCCGTTTCCCGGAGCGGCAGGACGTAGTCGAGGGTCAGGTTGAGGCGGTCGGCCGGACCGGTCGTGAGCGCGCGCTGGCCGCTGGTGATGGTCGTGTCCGCGCCTTCGATGGTGAGCAGTTCGGTCTGCGTTTCGCCGTCGCGGTAGCGGCGCCACCAGCCGAGCCGGGCGGTGAGTTCGTGCTCGGGCCGGGCGTTGCGGCCCGCGGCGGGCTCGCCGAAGATGCGGCGCTGTTCGAAGTTGAGGGAAAGGAAGCCCGGGCGGTGGTAGGAGGTTTCGTCGCTGGTGTAGCGGCTGGTGTCCGCACCGGGGGAGAACCAGGTCCGGAAGTCGGCGAACCGGGCGCTGGTCATATCCCGGCCGCCCCAGCGGCCGCTCAGGCTGGTGCGGTCCTGCGCGGTCCATTGCAGGTCAACCCCGCCCCGCGCGCCCCAGAACCGGCCGTCC
>DSBX01000120.1 GCA_011049385.1 Caldifarciminota bacterium
CGCCATCGGCGTCGCGTTCGGGGTCGGCATCGCCAAGCTCATCGAGATGCTCGCGAGCATCAAGGCCGCGGCCCCACTCTGGGTGATACTGCTCGGCTTCGGCTTCTCGGCCGCGGTCGGAATGTTCTTCGGCATCTACCCCGCCTCGCGAGCCAGCCGGCTCAACCCCATCGAAGCCCTCCGCTACGAGTGACCCCGGGCGCGAGCCATCATCGTCTTCGCTGTTGACATCTCCCGCTCCGGCCCTACTATACAAGAGCAGACCGCAAGCAGAAGAGACCGCATCGTGCCGCCGGATGAGCCGGCGTTGCACGGACAAAACAGCATAAAGGAGGACTGATGCTGCCTGCAATCCTGACCTTGGCCCTCGCGGCCATCACCTCGTTCGCGCCGACAGCAGGCGCGGTCACCGCCCCGGCCGGCTGGGACGGCGGCGGGCCCGACGACTACGGCTACATCTGGCTCAACTCCGACGATACCGAGCCCGGTGCGCCGACCTACAACTGGGTCGACATCAAGGGTATCGGCGAACAGGTGCCGAACCTCGGTGACGACAACGTCATCGGCCCGTTCAACGTCGGCTTCGACTTCCCCTACTACTGGTACACCGTCAACAGCTTCTACGTCGGCTCGAACGGCTACATCGCCTTCGGGGACAACAGCCTCAACGCTCACCCGTTCCCGCCCATTCCCGGCACGGTCCGGTCCAACAACACGCTGGCACCGATGATGAGCGACCTCGACCCGTCCCCCGGCGGTTCGCCCGACGGCTCGGTCTGGGTCTGGACCAACGCCAACAACGACACCTGCATCATCCAGTACGACAGCGTCCGGTTCTGGAACACCGGCGGCAACAACACCTTCCAGATCATCCTGTCCCGGCCCGACAGCGCAATCACCTTCCAGTACAAGGAACAGTCGGGCGCGCCCTACAACGGCTGGGGTGACCCGGGCGCAAACCAGTGCGGCATCGAGAACGTCTCCGGCAACATCGGGCTCAACTATCTCTCCGGCAACCAGCCGCCCGGCCAGATGTACCGGCCCGAACTCGCGGTGCGGTTCATCCCGCCCGATTCGACGAACTACGAGGTCAACGATGTCGGCATCCAGAACGCGATGAACGACCGCAACGGCGGTTTCTTCGTCGTCAACGGCACACCGACCGGCTTCTGGGGCATCGCTAGGAACTACGGCAACCAGTCGGTTGCCGACTACAAGGCCTATGTGCGGGTCAAGCGCTCAAGCGGCGCGGTCGTCTACTTCGACTCGACGATGGCCAGCACGCCCGAACCGGGCGACACCGACTCCATCGTTTTCCCGGGCGAGTGGACCCCGACCCAGAACATGACCTACATCGTCGAAGTCTTCACCCGCCTGACCGGCGACGTCTTCCCGGCCAACGACACCGCCAAACTCGAGTGCCGGGTGCTGACCCTGCCCGGCGTGCTCAGCTACGACAAGGGCGTGGCCGACGCGTTCTACTACTGGAACGGCGAAGGCGGCTACGGCGCGCGCTTCGTGCCGCCGGTCTACCCCTGCAGTATCACCAGCATCCGGATGATGTCCCAGTCCGCCTCCGGCGTGAGC
>DSBX01000117.1 GCA_011049385.1 Caldifarciminota bacterium
GGGCCGTCCGGTTCGGGCAAGACCACCCTGCTCAACGTTGTCACGGGCTACGACAGCGGTGCTACCGGCCAGGTCCGGTTCGGCGGCGTTGACCTGTACGCGAACTACGACGCCCTGCGCGGCAACGTCGGTTACGTGCCGCAGGATGACATCATCCACCGGTCGCTTACCGTCGAGCAGTCGCTCTACTACACCGCCAAACTCAGACTGCCCGAAGACACCTCGGACGCGGAAGTCAGGAAGCGGGTGGATGAGGTCATCAGCGACCTGCGGCTGGACGACTGCCGCAAGGTCCGCATCGGCGACCCGGAGAAGCGCGGGATTTCCGGCGGCCAGCGCAAGCGGGTGAACCTTGCCCAGGAGCTCATCACCGAACCCTCCAGCCTGTTCCTGGACGAGCCGCTCTCCGGCCTGGACCCGGCGACCGCCGAGGAGGTGACCGAGGTGCTGGCCGAGGCCGCGCGCGGCGGACGGAGTGTGATAATGACCACCCACAACGTCGAGTCGGCGCGGACCTTCGATACCCTCGGATTGGTGCTGATGCTCCACGAGGGCAGGTTGGTCTATTACGGGCCGGGCCGGGAAGTGTTCGACCATTTCGGGGTCGGCCGGGACTACCCGCCCAAGGTGCTGTTCTATCTGCAGGGCAAGTACTGCCCGAAATGCGACAAGATGTTCACCACCGCGCCCCGGCCGCTCGAGCGATGCGGTACCTGCGGCGAGACGATGGCCCGGTCGGCCGAATACTGGGAGCAGAAGTTCCGAGAGTCGCACTATTACGCGAAGTATGTCGAAGGCCGAATGGAAGTGAAGAGCGTCAAGACATCGGTCGGCCGGAAGACCGAACGCCAGCAGGTCAACGGCCTGCGCCAGTGGGGCATCCTGGTCCGGCGCTATGCGCGGATGAAGCTGGCCGACACCGCCGGCACCGCGGTCCTGCTCGCCCAGGCCCCGATAATCGCCCTGCTCATCGGGCTGGTTTTCGGAGACAAAAGCTACGAGCAGATGGCCGGGGTGCTCTTTATAATGGCGGTGGCCGCGATATGGTTCGGGGCCACCAACTCCTGCCGGGAAATCGTGGCCGAGCGGTCGGTCTACCGCCGGGAAAGGATGGTGAACCTCAAGATTGCGCCTTACGTCCTGTCCAAGGCGTTCGTGTTGTCGCTGTTCCTGCTCGTCCAGTGCCTCGTGCTGGCGGTCATCGTCAAGCTGATGGTCGCCGAACTGCCGGGCAGTATCCTCGGCTACACCGTGGTCCTGACCCTGGGCGGGATTGCCGGGTCGGCGATGGGCCTGTTCATCTCGGCCCTGCTATCCTCGACCGAGGGCGCGATGGGGATGGTGCCGCTGACCCTGATACCGCAGTTGCTGTTCGCCGGGATGGTCCTGCCCCTGCCCGACCTCGGGGCGATGAGGTTTCTTTCCCACTTTATGATCTCGCGCTGGGTGCTGGACGCGCTGTCGCATTTCAGCAATAAGACCGCCGCGGACCTGAACCCGGACCTGGCCAACATCCCGGGCGGCGGGGATATCGTGTACTGGTTCAAGGATATGCCGACCCTGGGCTTCATACC
>DSBX01000003.1 GCA_011049385.1 Caldifarciminota bacterium
ACCACGAACTGCGCCGCAACGCGCTCCGGCTCCGCATCAGCACCATTCACGCCTTCTGCCTGGCGCTGGTCCGCCGGTTCGCGCCCAACCTCGGGCTCGACCCGCGCGTCGAGGTCCTCACCAGCGCCGAAGAACTCTGGAGCTCGGCCAAGTACGACACGCTGATGGCCATCGCCGGCTCGAGCGCGGACAGGGAGGCGCTGGAACTCCTGCTCGAACTGGTCACCACCCGGGACCGCATCGGCTGGCCGGCGCTCTCCGGACGATTCGACAAGTTCTTCGCCAAGCGGGTCAACATCGCCCGGGGCAAGGTCCGGCTCGCGGACCGGGACGAACTGGCCCGGGTCGTCCGGCAACTGCGTGCCGACCCGCTCAGCACGCGGCTCGACAACCCCGCGGTCTTCCCGGCCGAGTTCACCCCAACCGCGGTTCGCACCGCGGTCAAGGCGCTCGAAGAACGGCGTGACCTGTTCCTGACCAAGGGCGGCACGCCGCTCAAGCCGACGGCAAAAGCCCGGGCCGCCGAGCGCGAATGGAACGAACTCTGCTTCCGCTACTTCATCCTGCTCAGGCAGGACGCGGCCGCGGCCGAATTCGCCCGCAGTTTCCAGCTCTTCCGCAACCGCTTCCTCGACACCTACACCCGGCGCAAGCGCGAAGCCGGCCAGGTGGACTACGACGATATGGAATCTCTCGCGCTCGACCTGCTCCGGCAGGACCCGGACTGGCAGAACGTCCTCCGCGCCTTCGACGAACACACCGACCACCTGCTTGTGGACGAGTTCCAGGACACCAGCTTCCTGCAATGGGGCATCATTGACAAGCTCACCGAAGAATGGCGGGCCGGCGCCGGGGCCAAGACCGACCTCGGCATCGAGCCGACCATCTTCATCGTCGGCGACGACAAGCAGTCAATCTTCGGCTTCCGCGACGCCCGGGTCGAGGTCTTCACCGGCGTCGCCGACGTCCTCGAAAAGGGGCTCGGCCCGGACCGGCTCGAGCGGCTCACCCTCGAAGAAAACTACCGCAGTCTTGACGCCATCATCAACTTCAACAACGTCTTCTTCTCCCGGCTGATGGCCTGCGAGCCGGATGCCCCGGCCTGGCGCACCCGCTACGCGCCCTTCCGCCGCGCCCGGAACAACGAAGAGCCCGGCCGCGTCGAAATCATCATCACCCCGGCCGGCAAGAACGTGGAAGAACGCCGGCCCGCGGATGCCCGCGCGGTCGCCCGCCGCATCCGGATGCTCACCGACCCGGCCGCCCCCTTCACCGTCTACGACCGCAACCCGGATGATACCGAGACCGGCCGGCCCTGCACGCTGGGCGACATCGGCATCGTTGTCCGCCATCGCAAGACCATCCCCTTCATCGAAGAAGCCCTGCGCGACTGCGGCGTGCCGTTCATCGTCGCCGGCGGCACCGGCTTCTACAAAGAACCCGAAGTCCGCTACGCCATCGCCCTGCTTGCCGCGCTGGTGGACCCGGCCGACGACCTCGCCCGCTACGCCACCCTGCGCGGCCCGGTCTTCAACATCCCCGAAGCCGACCTCCTCCACGGCTGGCAGAAAG
>DSBX01000279.1 GCA_011049385.1 Caldifarciminota bacterium
ATCCGATGCAGTGGATTACGACGAACTACTCGCCCGCGTGGAACGGCTGACCGACGACCTGCTCGCCGCGAACCCGGCCGTGGTCAAGCAGGCCTTGGTCCGGCTCGTGGCAAACTACCGCCCCGACCCCTGCCTCGGCCTCAGTCCGTCCTGTCATCACGCGAGCGCCGACCCAGCGCCTCACGGCGTCGCCGTAAACCGGACAGGAAGCCGTGAACCAACAGCCCCAGCAGAGCGACCGCGGCCAGCGCCGCACCCCATCCCCCAAGCAACGACAGCGTAGTCACCACCGCCCCGGCGAAGACGACACCGAGCGCAATCGCCAGCACCGAACGCCAGTAACGCAGGCCCATGAGCACCGCGGCCACACTGCCGGTCCAGGCTCCGGTGACCGGGAGCGGCACTGAAACGAACAGCACGAGCCCCCAGAACTCCCAACGCCTCATCAAGCCGCTCCGAGCCCGGGTTCGGGCGAATAGCCAGTCGAAGAACCTCCGGCAGATCCGAAACCTGCCCAGCAAACGCACCGCGACGTTGAGGAACAGCAGTATCGCAAAGACCGGCAGCATGTTCCCGATGACCGCCAGCGGCACGACCGCGTACCAGGGAATTCGAAACAGGTTGATGCCGACCGGCACCGCTCCCCGCAATTCCACGATTGGCAGCATCGAAATGACGAGGACGACACCCTCTGGCGAAAGCCCGCGGGACCGAAGCCAGGTGGCAATCGCTTCGGCACGGTGCGGGTGGCTGTCTGCCAGCTCCGGCATCGGTTCCGACCGTGCGCCCGGCCTGACCGCGCCAGCAACAGCCATCACAAGAGCCAGGATGCAGAGAAACCGAGTAGCGCATAACAACGCCTGAGCAGGAACGCAGGTATCGTCATGCGCCGAGCCTTCTGGTACTTGTCGTGTCCTCACGCCATTCCCTTCCGTCGACGCAGCAACCACTCACAACCGGCCAGCAATACCAACAGGAGGTAGACCCATGCTGAACGCCGCGGGGTGAATTCGAAGCTGTGCCGACTCGAGGCCAACTCAGGCCGGAACCCGGACCGAGGCAGACTCTCGCTGTCGAAATAGCGCCCGCCCGATGCGCGCGCCACCTGGCGCAACACCCGGTCATCCAAGCCGACAAGTACCTCTTCGCGCGAGCGTTCGCTGACCATGAAGGAAACCCGGACCTCCTCCCCCGTCAACTCGGCAACCGCCTCGTAGCTCCCCGGCGACAGACTGGAAAAGCGCGCCCGGTAACGGCCCTCAGACTGCTCCACCATCGGCAGAATCACCGCGTCCGGACTCACCGCTTCCGTGTCTTCCTCTTCACCGTCTTCTCGCTGCCGATCGAGGGCGCCCGGCGCTTCACGTTCCAGAACCCGCACCTCTACCTTCGGAGCGGTGCCGGTCAGTGGCCGTCCGTCCGCGGTCACCACGCTCAGTTCCAGTTCGACCGGGTCACCCGCCAGCATCACCGGCCGCAGCGGCACCAGCCGCAGGGTTTTCCCCCCGACACCGGCCAGGAACATCACCGCCTTCTCCAGCATCCGCTCAAGAA
>DSBX01000163.1 GCA_011049385.1 Caldifarciminota bacterium
ACAGAGCCAACCCGGCCCGGCTGGTGATGGTGTCGCAGGTCTCTTCAAGCTGGAAATCGAGCCGTTCCTGTGTTACAGTACGTCTAACCATAAGGCTACTCCTCTCTGCACCCAACGGGTGCGATGCTTCATACCCGTTAGACGCAGTAACCATATGAGGAGTAGCCCCTCTTCCTTCAGCCCTATATCGGAACTAGGGAGGAGCTGGACCCGGTGGAACGGGAGGTGGTCGAGCTTCTGCTGGTCTTCGCGACCGACCTGACGAACGACAGGAGCCGGGGCCTGGCCGTTGAAGAAATCGTCGAACTCCTGGCGCTGGGTCGGCGCGAAGATGCGCAGAGACTCCTGCCCTACTTCCTGCCCGGAAGCCGTCTGCGCGAGATGGGCGCTGACGGGATATCCGGGTTCGTCGGGCCGCGTCGGCTCCGCCTTGACGATGACCTCGTCGCGTCCCTGCTCGGGGTTGAGCCGGGCCGGAAGCCGACCGAGGCCAAATCCGAACCGACCTGCCGGTGCGCGGACATCACCGGATTCCTGGCGGACGCGGGCGTGGTGCTCGACCCTGCCGCGCTCGACGCACTGCGCACGGTCTGGAGCCACATCCGCTGTCGTGATGTCATCCGGGAACAGTGGGGTTTCGGCGGGCCGGGCCGGGCGTCGGGCGGGGTCTGCCTGCTGTTTCACGGCCCGCCCGGGACCGGCAAGACCCTGACCGCGGAAACGCTGGCCCGGGCCCTGGGCCGGGAGCCGTTGGTCATCAACTACCCGGACCTGGTCAGCAAATGGGTCGGCGAAACCCAGAAGCACACCCGGGCCGCGTTTGTCGAAGCGGGTCGGACCGGCAAAGTGCTGGTCTTCGATGAAGCGGACGCGATTTTCGCCCGGCGCACGCAGGTCAATACCGCGGCCGACCGGTTCGCCAACAGCGAAGTGAACACCCTGCTGATGGAGATGGAGCGGTTTGCCGGAACCGTCATCCTGACGACCAACCACGCCGGTGTGCTCGACCCGGCGCTGGAGCGGCGCATCCGGCACAAGGTCTACTTCGGCCCGCCGGACGCCGGGACCCGGGCCGGAATCTGGCGCAAGCACCTGCCGGAACAGGCGCCGCTGGCCGAGGACGTGGACCTGGACCGGCTGGCGCAGGAATACCGGCTGACCGGGGGCCAGATTGCCAACGCGGTGATGACCGCGGCCGCGCTGGCGGCCGCCCGGCTCGATGACGGGTCGGAGAAGACGAGAATCACGATGGCGGACTTCGAGGCCGGGGCGAAGCGGGAAGCCCGGGGCTACGATGCGGTCACGAACGGAAGCAAGCTCGGGTTCTGAGAGTGATGACCGATGCTCAAGACCACTACTGCATTCGCAACACAGTGCCGATGAACGCGGGGAGGAGCATACCTCACAGAGTCACAGAGCGGAGGGAATCGGGGACAGGACCGGCTTGTCCCCAACCCGGATCGTGCCCCCTGATTTCCGAATTTCGCCGGGGCAGTATTACCTTAAGGTAATACTGCCTCCCGGCTGTCAGACGCCGTAACCGCATCGGCAG
>DSBX01000218.1 GCA_011049385.1 Caldifarciminota bacterium
CCAGCGCGACGGTCGCGCCGAGCACCAGCAGGAGCAGGCCCACCAGTGACACGTGTCGTGTCATCTTGGCCTCCTTGGTTTGGGCATAGGGACGTCTTGGTTTGTCGGGCGTATCGGGCTATGTGCCCGCGGGCGGGGCCGGCTCGCAGAGCTCGCTGGCCCGTAACAGGTCGCGGCAGATGATGCCTGCCCGACGACCCGGGAGATGAGGGATGGTCCGGGATGACCCGGGGAGGGTTGTGCGGCGGACCGGGCGCGCAATGGTTCGATTCCGATAAGCACCAGTATTCAGCTCCTCGTCACAAGTCTTGTCTTGACTGCGCTCTCGCCCAAACAAAACGGCGGCCCGGATGCCGCCATTCCCGGCTGACGGGGCGAACGCTTCACCGGTAACCCGGTTCCCCACGGTCCGGAGAACAAGGTAATCTTACCCCCCCCTGCCCTGCTGTCAAACTGAAAGTGCTGCACGGGGGGTCCCGGGACAGTGCGCGAGGACGCGCAGGGCGGAGCTACAGTCCCGGCTTTCCGGAGTTGTCGGCCCGGACTCGTCCCGCGCCGCTACTTCTGCACTATCAGCTTCTGCGTCGTCGTGTGCGGCGGGGTGAGACCGGCCGGGGTCATTGACTGGGATGGGCCAGGTCGTATAATCGAGGACGTGACTGGCGTCGCGACGAACCGCAAGGCCCTCCGCGACTACGAGGTCGTCGAGCGGCTCGAGGCCGGTATCGAGCTGGCCGGGACCGAGGTGAAATCCCTGCGCGGCGGCAACGTCTCGCTGGACGAGGGTTTCGCCCGGGTCGAGAATGACCAGGTCTGGCTCTACGGCGTCCACATCGCGCCCTATCTCCAGGGCAACATCCATAACCGCGACCCGCGCCGCCGGCGCAAACTGCTCCTGCACAAGCGGGAAATCCAGCGCCTGTTCGGCCGGGCCACGCTCCGGGGCCTGACGCTGGTGCCGCTCCGGCTGTATTTCAACAAGCGCGGCTACGCCAAGGTCGAGCTGGCGCTGTGCCGCGGCAAGAAGCTGTACGACCGGCGCGAGGACCTGCGCAAGCGCGCGATGGAACGCGACGAGCGGCTGGAGCAGGCGAAGGAGATACGCGGGCGGTGAGGCGTCACGCGGGTCCGCAGTCGGCAGGAGTACAGGCGGCGGCGGTGCTGGCGGCCGCGCTGGCTTTCACCGTTGCGCCGGCCCAGGCACCCTTGCGCTTCGCGGGCGCGGAGCTGGAGGTGCGCGACGCGGCCGGGGTGGAGTTCGTCCGGCTGTCGCAGGCGGCGGCGTCCCTTTCCGGGCGGACCTGGCAGGTGGACAACCGCTTCATTGCGGTCCTGCCCGCGACCGGGAGCCGGCCGGAGATGGAGTACGTGTTCTGGGCCGACAGTACCGTCGTCCGCAAGAGCGCGGGCGCGTCCTGCCCGGCTGATTCTCAGGCCCGGGTCGAGGGCGCGCCGCCGGACGGCGGGCCGCGGGAGGTGCAGTTGCCGTTCCGGCCGATTCGCGACGATGACCAGCTCTGGATACCGGTGCTGTCGCTGGCCGACCTC
>DSBX01000268.1 GCA_011049385.1 Caldifarciminota bacterium
CGCATCAACTCGGCGACCAGCGAATCCGGCCCACAGCCCATCGAGACCAGCACGCACACCCCGTCAACCTTGTCGAAGTAGAACCGGAACGCGTTGTACAGCTCGCGCTCATACACCCAGCGGATGCTCGAAGCGAAACCGGCCCGGCTCCGCAGGACCCGGAGCGGCAACTCGTCTTTCAGCCGCACCCGGTAGCCGCGCTCCTCGAACGCCCGGACCACCGGCCGGCCGACGTAACTGTCATCAACATTGTAGAAATGGCCGATAAGCGCGATGTTCTTCTTCGTGCCGGACAGGTCCGGCATCCCCGGGTCGTGGTCAAGGTGCGGCCGGGCCGCGGCCAGCGCCCGCCACGCCCGCACCGGGCTACCGGTAATTTCCATCCCGGCCCGGAAATGCGGCCAGAGCATCTCCCGGGTCACCGTCGGCGTAATCAGCCGCGTCTCGCCGCCCAACAGCATCCGGGCGATGTCCACGATGCCGATCATCTTCGGGCAGGCGTGAAGCCGGTCCTCCAGCGAGACCAGCCGGGGCAGGAAGATGGCATCAACCCGGCCCTTCAAGTCGAGAATGTGGCCGACAACAATCTTCACCGGCAGGCAGACCTCGCTTGAAACCTGCTCCAGCCCGGCTTTGAGAAGAATCTTGTCCGTCGGACGGCTGAGAACCACTTCAACGCCCAGTCCGGCGAGAAAACTCCGCCAGAACTGCCCGTATCGGAAGTACAGCAACCCGCGTGGCAAACCTACCCGCATGACACGATTGTATAACCCGCCACGCGACAGTCAACCGGTCCGAAAAGACACCGACGTCGGACAACTCCGGCCGCAGGTGCAGGTTCGGCCGGCGTCCGCCCCGGTCACACCCGGACCGCGAGCCGGTATCCGGGACTCAGCTCACCTGGACCGGCGGCTCGACCGCCCCCGGCCCGTTTTGCGAACGCACTCACCAACGCCGTAAGACATTGATTTCTCGACCGAACTGGTCACTTTCAGCTCACGCAAAAGTCACCTCCAGGGAGTCACCCCCGGGGTGACCCCCTCTTTCATAACAGGGTTCTTGTCAAGGATTATAACGGGAGTCATAGCAGGAGTCGTAACGAGGATCGCAACGAGAGTCGTGACCGGGGTTCATCTCAGGGGTCATAACGGGAGTCGTATCGAGGGTTGTGTCTTCCTCTGCTTCTTCCCTGTGTGTCTCTGCGGTTCAACACCCTGACCGACATTTGACTGCCGCCCGCTTACGGCTAATATGCACGGATGGCGAAGTCTCGCAGGAACCCGCGCCCGCGCCGGCCCCGCGGCGGCGGTGTCCGGTCGTGGTACCTCTGGTTGGTCGGCGGTGTCGTGGTGCTGGTCGCGCTCTACGGCCTGGCGCGGACGCTCTCGACCACGCCACCGTCCGCGGTCATCCTGCCGATACTGGCTTCAAACAGTCAGGACCTTGAGGCGCTGACCCGGATGGTCGGCGACGAATCCAGCTCGATATCGCCGACCATCCGGGTCAGCGCCTCAAGGTCCTGACTGTTTGAAGCCAGTA
>DSBX01000183.1 GCA_011049385.1 Caldifarciminota bacterium
GAAACAACACCGTGAGGCATGGACGATGAAATCGCGGAAGAAAAGTAAATCCAAAGTCGGCCTTGCCCCGGGCACGTCGGTCTACATCGGGCCGGAGCGCACCACCCCCTGCCGCATCACGGTCTTCGACTACAACAAAGAATCCTGCGAAGAACGCGAACTCGCCACGGCCGAAGAAGCCTTTCCCTACCGCGACACGCCGACCGTCACCTGGCTCAACGTTGACGGAGTACACGACGTCGAACTGGTCGAGAAACTCGGCGGCCATTTCCACATCCATCCGCTCGTGCTTGAAGACATCGTTCACACCGCCCAGCGCCCCAAGGTCGAAGACTTCGACGACTACGCCTATCTCGTCGTCCGGATGCTCTCCCGCGACGACGCCGGCAGGCTCGTAACCGAACAGGTCAGCCTCCTCCTCGGCGCCCGCTGGGTACTCTCCTTCCAGGAACAGCCCGGCGACGTGTTCGACCCGATTCGGACCCGGTTGCGCGCGGGCAAAGGCCGCCTTCGCGGCGCGGGCTCCGACTACCTGCTCTACAGCCTGCTCGACGCGGTCGTGGACAACTACTTCGTGGTCTTCGAACTCTACGGCGAGCAGATCGAGGAAATCGAACAGCGCCTGGCGGTCGCCCCCACCCGCGAACTGCTTTCGGACATCCACGCGCTCAAGCGCGAACTCACCGCGGTCCGCCGGTCGGTCTGGCCCCTGCGCGAAGCGGTCAACGCTCTGCTCCGCGCCGAGTCCGCGCTCGTCTCCCCGACCACGGTCACCTACCTGCGCGACGTCTATGACCACACCGTCCAGGTCATCGAAACGGTCGAGGCCTACCGCGAAACCGTGTCCGGCCTGCTCGACCTCTACCTCTCCAGCATCAGCAACCGGATGAACGAGGTAATGAAAGTCCTGACCATCATCGCCACGATATTCATCCCGCTCACCTTCATCGCCGGCATCTACGGAATGAACTTCGCGTTCATGCCCGAGCTCAACTGGCGGTGGGGCTATTTCATCGTCCTCGGTGCGATGGTCGTGGTCGTGCTGGGCATGCTCCACTACTTCCGACGCCGGCGCTGGCTGTAACCCCGGGCGGAACAAAAGACGCCCGGGCCGGGTGAACAACCCGGTTCCGGACCATTCCCGGAAGGCAGGTGGGGGTACACTCCCGGCCGGTCCGGACGGCTTGACACCCCAACCGGGCCGGTTATCCTGAGCGCATCGTGAATTGCCCGGGATGCACTTGGCCGGATGAGTAGAGGGAGTAGTTTATGCCACGCATTGCGAAGCTACATTGGATACCCAGGCCTGAGATACTCAGAGGCGAACTCGACGACGCCGTGTTCGGCGTTGATTTCGAGGCGGTCGTCGAAGGCAAGGGGCCGGAGGTCTATTCCAACCCGAAGCTGTTTGCGCAGAACACCTACCCGACCGAAGGCTTGAAGGCAATCGTCAAGGAGGTGTTCGGCAGACTCGCCAACCCGAAGGATGCCGGTGCCGCCCTGCGGCTGAGCACCGGTTTCGGCGGCGGCAAGACCC
>DSBX01000038.1 GCA_011049385.1 Caldifarciminota bacterium
CGAGGAGCGTTGCCGAAGGGTTCTGTCGTACCACATGGCCCCGAAGACCGTCACTGCTCGCTACCTGGGACCACAAATCGTCCGATCCGACCAGCACCGCCTGTCAATATCGGAATTGGGAAAGATCCGGCACGACGCATTGCTCTTGACACACCAAGCTAGATGCGGTCCAACGTAACGCCTGGGCCGTTGAGCATGAAGCGTCCAAGTCGTCTCTTCTTGACCTTCCTCTCTGTCTCCTGTCCTCACCATTCAACCCTGCCATAGCGTTCTTCACAGTTGCTCTTCTCCAGCCGCTAAGGTCACTCCTCGCTTTGCCCAAAGCAGGAATCCATTTGACTACCGTGTCGCCGGCCACCTTGCCTTAACCTCTCTCTTCTAACTCGCAGTGCCAGTACCCGCACTTGGCTATTCTGCTAACGCACATTGCGGCAGTTCGGACTCAGCAGAAAACGGCAGGGCTACCGGACGGTGCCGCAAAGACCGGCAGAAGGGCAGATTGGAGCTTGCCTAATGGTTTGGCGTTGGCTATAATCCTGTCGCGATAGGGTACCGCCCTGCCGCGGGTGTATATGATTACTGAACCTTTGCCGGCCTTGCTGATCGTCCAGCCCACCCGGGCCAGGTATCAGACTATCATCCGCCATCTGCGGGAGTATGGCGATGGAAGCATAGGCCGAGAGTTCGAGTTCTTCCATCTGGATTGCTATGAAGCGCTGAGTTCGTGGTACGCCCGCAATCCCGGTCGGTTCGTGTCGCTGGTCATTATCGGGCTTGACTTCTCCGAGCTTGCCGAGAGCGGCAAGCTTCTCGGCTACCCGGAGTTGAAGTATCCCGTCCCTAAAGACTTCGATGCCCTCAGGTTCCAGGGCCTGCTCGTCTACGTCTTTCTCCGCGAGAACGGACTGGACGGGGACGTTCCGGTCCTGCTCGTTTCCGAAGCCCCGGAAACCGAGGATTCGCGGCGCTACTACAGCTTCATGCTCTACCCGGCCCAGGGCGCCTGCCAACTCATCTACATCCCGCCCGGGCCGGACGGACCGGTTCTCGTCGCCGAACGCACCGCCGCACTGGCCCTGCGCCCGCTCGACGAAAACCAGCGCGCCCACTGGCGCAAGGCCCACCAGATGGTCGTCGGCGGGGCGCGGCGAATGGTCTGTCTCGCCCGTGAAATCGAGCGCCTCGGCCCCGGGGAATCGGTCGTGCTGGTCCTCGGCAAACCCGGCGTCGGCAAGGAACTTGTCGCCAACGCGCTTCACCGCTGCAGCCTGCGCTTCGTCGCCGACGACCCGGTTCGGGCCTGGCCCAGTACGGCCAACATCGCCGCCATCGCCCGCAATCTCATCGAGGTCGAACTCTTCGGCCATACCCGCGGCGCCTACACCGGCTCGGTCGGTGAGCGCGAAGGCGTCTTCGAGTACGGCAACGGCTCGACCGTCTTCCTCGACGAAATCGGAGATATCTCGAACGAGGTCCAGCTCAAGCTCCTGCGCGTGATGGAAAACCGTCGCGTCAAGCG